>JBBQCK010000021.1:0-11452 GCA_038318605.1 Tepidisphaerales bacterium
CAATCGCGACCGCGCCGTTTTCCTGCTGGCCAACGCTAATCTGATCCTCGGCGAGCGCATCGCGGCATTTTACAACCTTGACGAATTGCTCGATTACTACCCGGCCAGCCCGTGGTATTACCGCGCGCTCGAAAAACAGTATCAAATCGCGGATGTCTATCTGAACGGCGCGATGGACAAATTCCTCTTCTTCCGAATCGTCGGGCGCGAAGACGAAGCCGTGGAAATGCTCTATCGCATTCAGCAACGCTCGCCCGGATCACCTCTGGCTGAAAAAGCACTGCTGCGAACGGCCGACTATTACTACAATGATGGCGCGTTTGATCTGGCGAGCCTCGTGTTTCAGCATTACGTCCGTACCTACCCTCGAAGCCCCAACGTGCCGCAGGCAAAGCTGAAGCAGGCGTTTTCGACGCTGGCACAATTTCGCGGTGTTCGATTTGAT
Organism: Tepidisphaerales bacterium; assembly: GCA_038318605.1. Lineage (GTDB taxonomy): Bacteria > Planctomycetota > Phycisphaerae > Tepidisphaerales > Tepidisphaeraceae > JBBQCK01. The sequence goes on from JBBQCK010000021.1 coordinate 446, forward strand.
GCAACACCGGTAATTGACGCCCGGCAGCAACTTGTCGATCTTATGACGACAAACCCTGAATTGGCCGAGAAGGAAAAACTGGGGGATATCGTCGAGCGACTCGATCGAACGCTGTCCAGCAAACTGTTCGTTACGGCACAATTCCTCGAACGCACCCATCAGCCGCAGGCCGCGGCCTATTACTATGGCGTGATCGCCAGATCCTATCCCGACTCGCCGGAAGCGGCGGGCGCACGTGACCGAATTTCAGCTATCGGCGCAAACGGGGAGCCGGCGACGCTGCCCGCCGCGATACCGGTGCTGCCGCCGATTGAACGGATTCCATCCACTACGTCCGCGCGCCCAACAACCAGCCCATGAAACCCGCCGCTGGAATGTATATTTTCATCCGATTGATCGTCCTGATTTCATTGGCATCAGTTACTGGCGCCTTTGGATGCGCAACGTACAAACAGGGTGGCCTGTACCGGCAGGACATTGATACCGTCGCTATATCAGTCTTCAACAATCGCACTTACGAACGCGGCCTGGAGTTTTCGCTCACCAAGGCGCTGGCCGGGCAGATCGAGCAGCGCAGCCCCTACAAGATAGTTCCTGTCGATCGCGCGCAGACGCTGATTGAGGGGGAAATTACACAGGTCCATGTCAGGTCCGTCAGCAAGGATGTGCAGACCGACCAGCCCCGCGAACAGGATCTTGAAGTGACCATCGACTTCCGTTGGAAAGACCTGCGCACCGGCCAGATTCTCCTCGAGCGCAAGGATTACACCGCGTCCACTGTCTACTATCCTACACTCGGGGAAGGTCGCTTCGTCGGCACACAGGAGACCGCCGAGCGATTGGCCATCGGCGTCGCGCAGGAAATGCAGGCTGACTGGTAGGCCCGGTTGATCCGCGCGGCAGGGTGGAAAGTCATGGGGTTTTGCCCCTATGATGGGCGTTATGGACGGGGCGCTGGAGCGGCATCCGCCGGCCCACGCGCTTGGACAACCCGGTCCCGTTGTTCATCGAGCCCGCGCGGCTCATTCAAGGAATCAAGCGAATGTCTGAACAGAAGCCGGATCGGCCCAAAAGTGGTAGAGGCCCAAGGCCTGGAAATGGTGCCCCCGGTGGCATGCGATTCAGCCGCGGGTTGTTTGGATGGTTTCTCTTTGGCGCACTGGCCATCGTGTTTTACATCCTGATGAATAAGCAGAGCAAGACGACCGGCGAGGTCGAACGGGGCGATCTGCAGACCTATTACACCAACGGCGATATCGAATGGATCAGCTTCGAGGGGGATAAAGTTCGCGGCGAATTCCGCGAACCGACCCAGGTTCCGCGCAGCGAAACAAAGGTCAAGGCATTCACAACGGACTTTCAACCCGGATCGCTTTCGGGTCCGGCGGGCGAATGGTTCCTCGACCATCGGGATGATTCCGCCCGCAAGGGGCAGCCCGGCAAAGCCGCCGCTCCGCCAACGCGCGTGCGCGCCGAAAACACGGGCAATTTCCTGATGACAATAATTCTGCCGTTCATTCCGTGGATCCTGTTCATCCTGTTGATCTGGTTCTTCGTTTTCCGCCAGCTTCGCAACAGCGCCGGTGCGGGCGGGATGCTCGGCAACTTCGGCAAGAGCAAGCACAAAATCACCAGCAAGGAACACACCAACGTCAACTTCGACGACGTGGCCGGCGTCGAGGAGGCCAAAGACGAGGTGATGGAGATCGTCGAGTTCCTCAAAAATCCCAAGAAGTTTCAACGCCTCGGCGGGCGCATCCCCCGCGGCGTGCTGCTGGTCGGCGAACCAGGAACCGGCAAGACCCTGCTCGCAAAGGCCATCGCCGGTGAGGCGGATGTGCCATTTTTCTCCATCAGCGGCTCGGACTTCGTTGAGATGTTTGTCGGCGTGGGCGCATCACGCGTACGCGATCTGTTCAAGCAGGCGAAGGACAATTCGCCGTGCATCATCTTCCTCGATGAAATCGACGCAGTCGGCCGGCGCCGTGGCTCGGGCTTCTCCTCGGGTGGGCACGACGAACGCGAACAGACGCTCAATGCCATTCTCGTTGAGATGGACGGGTTTGAAACCAACGATCAGGTTATCGTCTGCGCCGCCACCAATCGCGTGGATGTGCTCGACCCCGCATTGACCCGGCCCGGCCGATTCGACCGGCAGATTTATGTGCCATTGCCCGACGTCAAAGGCCGCATGGAGATTCTGAAGGTTCACAGCCGCAAGGTGAAGCTCGGACCCAATGTCGATCTGCTGCGCCTGGCAAAGGCAACACCCGGATTCAGCGGGGCGGATCTTGCCGCCATCATCAACGAAAGCGCCCTCGGGGCGACGTTGGCGAACAAGGAATACATCGAGCAGGATGACCTCGAGGAAGCGCGCGACAAGGTGCGATTTGGCCGCGCCAACAAGAGCCGGGTGATGGACGAAAAGGAAAAGGTCGCCACCGCCTATCACGAAGCCGGCCACGCCGTCGTGCAATGCCTTCTCCGACCGGATTCAGATCCGGTTCACAAGGTGACAATCATCCCGCGCGGCCGGGCCCTCGGCGCGACGATGACGCTGCCGGAGAAGGATCGCTATTCATATTCCAAGCGATGGTGCGTGGCGTTCATTAAGATGACCTTTGGCGGCCGGCTGGCCGAGGAATTGTTCACGGGCGATACCAACAGCGGCGTCATGGGCGACATCCGTCAGGCGACAACCTTGGCGCGCAAAATGATCACCGAATGGGGCATGAGTGATCGCCTTGGCTTTGTTTTTTATGGCGAGGACGATCAGAAAATGAGTTTCCTCGGCGACGTCGGCGGCGGACGCGACTACAGCGATGAAACAGCCCGCGTCATCGACGAGGAAGTGAAAAAGCTGATCGACGCCCTTTACGAAGAGACGCGCCAGTTGGTCAACGACAACCGCGACAAGGTCGAGGCTATTGCCAAGGCGCTGGTCAAATACGAAACGCTCGACACCAACGATGTGGATCGCCTCATGCGCGGCGAAAACCTCACCCGGCCGACCGTCGGCGATTTGCTTGAAAAAGAAAACAGCCGCCGCGGCGCGGTCATTCAACCCGGCCCGACACCACAGAGCCCTGATGTGCTGCCGGGAGGATCGTTGCCGGCGCCAAGTTAGTGCCGTGTTTGCATGTTTTGCGCCATGACATGTTGCTGGGTGATGGCGCATGGGTTTTGCTGAGATCGGCCCCATAAAAACGGTCCGTTCCTCGCAATTTTTCGCATATATCCGGACCTTCGCGGTTTTGGGCGCGAAGGTTTTTTCATTGCCAGGGCGGGTCGCGCGGCATTATTGTATTGATGTCGTCCGACTCGACGGATTTTTGCACATCCGTTAGAGCGATGCCGGGGGGCCGGCCGCAGCGATTCATGCTCGCCGGGGCGCATCGGGTACGGTCAGTCGGGCTTTTTACTTAACGCGAGTGGTGTGGTGACCTTCAGCCGATGCCACGGGCTCCGATAAATTCGAGCGCTGCTGTATGGATGGTGGCTCGTTTGAATGCTTCGCGGCCGGACCGAACGCCGATAACTGTCCGGTCAGCCATCGACATCGTTGTGATTACACCGGGAGTATGTGCAGTGACGAACATCGAACTTGGAAATTCGCCCCCGGAGCATGCAGCGCGTGGCGTCGGCTCATCGCAGGCGGCCGAAATCTCCTTCGCCGGAACCCAGCACGGCATTTTTGAAAAACTGGTTGCCCGACGCGAGCGCGCCGTCATCAATCCCGACGCGACAGACCCCGATGCCGATGCAATCCTCGCCGAATTTGAAACCCGCGGCGCGCCCGAAGCATGGATCGTTCAGCGCCAGCGCACGCCATGGACGCGCCGCCAGAACATCGCCCGCATGGCGTGGATGCTTGTATGGCGGCTGCTGTTTCGATTCTCTTTTCACAACGCATACGCGTGGCGAAGAATGCTGCTGCGCGCATTCGGCGCGAAAGTCGGCCGAGGCGTGCGTATCCGCCCCAGCGCATGGGTGGAAATTCCGTGGCATCTTCACCTCGGCGACTATGCGATCATCGGTGATGGCGCGATCCTCTATTCGCTGGGTCAGGTCAACATCGGCCGGTGCGCCACTGTCAGCCAGTACGCCCATCTATGCGCCGGCACGCACGACCATCGTCAACGATCATTTCCCATCGTGTGCGCACCGGTGGATATTGGCGAGGAATGCTGGATCGCCGCGGACGCCTTCATCGGCCCGGGTGTTCGAATCGGCGATCGATCGGTCGTTGCGGCGCGCTCTGTTGTGACGCGCAGCGTTGAATCAGATGTGATCGTGGGCGGCCATCCGGCGCGTTTCCTCAAGCCACGCGTCTTCGACGACCCCGCGTGATTCCCCATCGGCGCCCGCCCCTGGCTCCCATAGCGCAACCCACTGCCGCCAGGTGACGCAGTCCGCTTCGCCCCCATTCGGCGATGCGCCAGCCATCTGAAACAAGCCGGTTGTCGCCTCAGCCAGCAGAACGGACTGGCTTTGATGCAGAAACGATGCCCATCCGTTCTCCATCACCCACGCAACGACGGTTCCGCATCGAAACTGAAATCCCAGCGACAACGTGCCGGTCCACTGGCTTGATTCGATCGCCGCGACCAGATGGGTTGGCCCGGCCTGTACGTTCGCCACGCGGAGCGAGCCCCCCTGCCATCGACGATCCCGCCCGAGTAGCGATATCATCTCCCGCTCAACGAACTTGGCGACATCCTCGCGAACATGTTCAAGCATCCGCAGATGGTGCCGCGCTGCGGCCCGTCGCCGGCCGGCCCAGGCATCCTCGTCGCCGCTGGCAGCGCGGCGAAGCTTCGCAAAAAGTTTAGGCAGCGTACCGGAATGAAACCCCGGACGCAGCAGACGCGCAATCGTCTCTCCGTGGCTGCCCACGCGTACCGCTTCAAGCGCCGTCGGCTGATTCGCCCGATACAGCCGCCAGTTCGACCGGAGTTCCCACGCGAGGAATCCGAATATGCCCGGAATGCCCCATACCACACTGAGCGCAATCGCGTTGGCGCGTTCCGCCGAGATTGGGGCGGCCAGCAAGACGATCTGTGCCAGTGGCGATGGTTCGCTGGCATGATGCGTGAATGCCAGCGGCAGCAGAAGCTTGTGCGAAACCGTCACCACCGGGAAATGTTTGAGCGGATTCACCTGCGGCTCGACGAGCAGATTCACGCAGAACCGCGCAATGTATGCGAATGCTGCCCAACCCTGCGCCGCAACAAACTTCGTCACCACCGCCGCCCGTGATTGGCCGGGGCGAAACCGAAGATATTCGTCCACGGCATACAGCGCCCGCTCGAATCCCTCGACCATCCGCCCGAAAATATCGCTGATCGCGCGGATCGCGCCTGCCAACACATCCACCGTGAACCGCGTCCAGACGACCATCAGCCCATGAACGATCGTCTGTTCGATCGCCCGGCCCAGCCGGCTGTTCACCATTAAATTGACCAGCAGGAATGCGCCCAGCACGACGCTCACGCGCTCCGGCGCGCGCGCGCCGCGAGGCAACAACAGCCACGCGATCGCCGCCACGCCCAGCGGCTTTATGCCGTAGCGAAACGTCCATCGCCAAACGCGGCTCTGACCGATTCTGCGCAAAATCGGCCGACTCGCGATCCATCGCGGGACATCGACCAGACCTGCCCGCACGCCGCGGCCGGCAGCGCGAGCCATGCGCCGCGAAGCGTTGGCAAATGCCCGCCAGTTGATGCAGAGCAGCAGGAAAATCGCCAGCGCAGTCACGGAAGCGATCTGCGTAAAATGCATCCGCAGGTGCAGCATTTTACCGATCAACAGGCCGATGGTGTGATCCAGGCCTTCGATGATCACATAGGAGCCTACCGCAGGCAGAAGGACGAACCGTGTCAACAATCGACCCGGGGACGTGCCGAAGAGCACTGCGCTGAGGCGGTGAAACAGTCGCAAGTAGATTTCCGCCGGCCGATAGACTCCTTCCAAATTACGCGCCAGCGCCTGGTCGATGCGAAGAAGCGTGTCGCGCGCGAAAAGATCGCGCGGCCGGGTGTCGGGTAATTTCAGTTGGTTCTGCGAAAGTGCGTCGCGAAGGTCGCCAAAATTCAGGTACGCCCGGGCGGAAGCAACATCGACCAGTTCCTCGACCACCTTACGGCGCGCCGCGGCTTCTGCGCAGGATCGTGGGTGCAAACCAGCTCTGTCGATCGACTCTGCGATCCATGGCCGCAGATCGTTGCGCGCATTGTGTTCAGCCTGATGAAGGGCGTCGGCCGTCAAGGATTCGAGCATCGCTCGGTTTTTCGCTGTCAATTTTATCTGCGCCAGCCGTCGCCGCGCGCTGCGCAAATGCGCTGTCATCAGCACCAGCCGCTCGCGCGGCACCGGGCGGCGCAACGGTCGGCTTCCAAATGACCACACAAAATCGAGCAGATTAAAAGCCAGCAGCGGCCGTTCGTGGTCAATGCACGCCTTCTGCAAATCATAGAGATAGCGTGCGGCTGCGTTCAGCCGTCCGGTCGCGCGCCGTCCGGCACCGGCGTGTTCAAATACAACGCGAAGCGCAGCCTTCCATCGCTGCATCGACTGCCCATCCTGCCGCAGCGCCAGCCCAAGCCGCTGCGCCAACAGCTCGACCTCCACAGGCACGGCAGACGGCGCATCTGGCTCAATTGACATCGTGCCAGGAGACTGGGCCATCCGGCGCCGCAGCAACCCCGCACGAACAAGATTCCCGCGGTCGGCGGCACGTTGCGCACGCACATTACTATCACCCATGTTCGGAAGTTCCGATGCAACCACTGGCATGGGAACCTCATCTGTATCAGCCTCCTCCTCGACTAGTTCTTCCGCGTCGGTGAGCGACGGCACCAGGCCCAGCGATCCCGCCAGCGACGACGCATCCAAGTTGCGCAGGAGCTGCTCTCGCATGCCGGCGATGTCCCGCACTGACGGGAAAAAAAGCTTGAGCAGTTCCGGACGAAGTTCCGCATATGTCAGAATGACCGCCGCGAATTCCCGATATACATCCGCAATTTGTGCCGACTGGCCCAACAGCGATTCTCTCTGTAATACCGCCGATGCCTCGTGCAGCGCCATCGGTCCTATCGCATCGAATCGTTTCTGCGCTTCAAGTGACGGTTCGGCGGCACAACCAAGCGATCGGATTGCGGCAGCGTCGATCCAGGCATGTAGCAACATCCCTCGCGCCCATTCCCACGCGCGCGCCGGGTTGGTGCGAACCTGCCCCTCTCGCGGCGCGGCCAACAGAATCAGTTCCCCCTCGGGGCCGGGGCGCGCAACGACGATGGGCAGATCCTCAGTCTCAACGATCTGCGCCAATCGACGGCTGGAGATGCGATGCAGCGAAGCGTGTGGAATCGCCGCAAGCGGCCCGGCAAATTCAAGATCGGCCGCCACGACACGTCGGAGGAGCCATGAATGCATCAGCCGAACGGACGGATCCAGCTTCCGCAGCTCGTGCTCCAAATCCGCGACCGATGCGATCGGCTTCAATGGCTTTATTTCCAGAACATTCATTCGCACCGCGCTCGCCGCCGGAACTCGGCGGACGTGCGATCATCTTCGTTGATGTTTGATTGCCCCTCAACCCGGCCGGGCTGCCTTCCAACCTGCGGCGAGCGTCGCGCTCATTTGTTTTACGGTCTCCGCCATTTCCGGCCGGCCGGCCAGATTGGTGTTTTCAGCCGGGTCTTCCTTGTGGTCGTAGAGTTCCATTGCCACGGGCGGGTGGCCTGGCTCAGCCCAGCTAGTAAAACGATATCGATCCGTTCGCACCGAATGGCCCATCACCGCACCGCGCGGATATTGTGAAAACGCGGCCGTCTTCCATGCTCGATTTGGGTCTTTCAGCAGCGGCGCCATGCTGGTTCCTTCGAGATGGCCCGGCAATGCCAAGCCGGACAATTCACATACCGTCGGATAAATGTCCACGAACTCAACCAGTGCATCGCTCGTGCGGCCGCGCGCAAAATCCCCGCCATTCGTCACGCCGCTGATGATCAGCGGCGCATGGGTGCTGGTCTCGAAGTTGGTGTGCTTGCACCAGAGGCCATGCTCCCCGAGTTGCCAGCCGTGATCGCCCCACAGCACAACGGTTGTGTCATCGCGCAGGCCGGCCTTTTCCAAACCATCGAGCACCCGCCCGATCTGCGCATCGGTGTAACTGACGCAGGCATAGTAGCCGTGAATCAGCTTCCTGGCCTCTTCGTCACTGAGCGGACCCGTTTTGGGTATTCCCACATATGAACGAAGTTCTGCCCAGTTGGTGAGCGCCAGATCGGGACAGTCTTTGGGCTTATATGGATTATCCGCAAGATCGATGTTCGCGGGATCGTAAAGATCCCAATATTTTTTTGGGCATGCAAACGGCAGATGCGGGCGGATAAAACCGAGCGCCATGAAAAAGGGCTTGTCGCGATTGGACGCGAACAGGGATATCGCTTCGTCCGCCGCCGCCCCGTCGGGATAGACATTATCGACGACATCGGCAGCCTCCGTCGGCCCCGCACGCACGTTCATACGCTTTCCGGGCGGCGCCTTTTCTCTCAATTTCTCCATCGTCTCGCGATTTTCATCAAGCCGATATCCCGGGTAGCCGTCGGGCGCCCGCCACGGCTTGTCGGTCCACGCCTGCAGGTCGTCATCGGCGTGGTGATACACCTTCCCCAGGGACATCGTGACATACCCCTGCTGTTTGAAATGCTGCGGCAGGGTCAGCACATCCGGCATCATCTTCCGTAGTGGGTGATCGAGATCGTAAATCTTTGTCGTATCCGGCCGGCATCCTGACAGCACGCTCGCCCGCGAGGGCGCGCATACGGCCTGCTGGCAATATGCACGCTCAAACAATACCCCCTCGCTCGCCAGCCGATCGATATTCGGCGTGAGCATCTGCTTCATGCCGTAACATTTCAGTTGCGGACGAAGATCGTCCACAATGATGAATAACACATTTTTCCGACGACCACCCGGCGAGCCAGCCGCCAGCTTTGTCCCCGACCCGCCCGCAGTCTGCCCCATTAACCTCGCCGACGCGATTGAGGCCATCGCCGCCCCACCCGCTGCCGCCAGAAAGCGTCTCCGCGAAACCGATTGCGAACGACCGCTGGATTTCATCAGACACCGCCTTCAGAAAAGCATCGCAGGCAGGAATTTTTCTCAATATCGTATGTTCGTCGAGAGGCCAGCGACCATCGCTCGCGGAAGCCCGCTCCCTCAAATATACGCCGGCTCGCACTTCATCAACAGATTTATGATGTATGAAATATGCTTGAAAAGCCAAAGTGCGCAAAGACTGGAACAGCACGACCCGATGCGTATTGGGCGATACAGGGCTCGAACCTGTGACCTCCAGCGTGTCGAGCTGGCGCTCTAGCCAACTGAGCTAATCGCCCGATGGGTGCCGGCTGGCTACTGGCCGACGCGGCGGATTATACCGCCACCTTCGAGCGCGGCAAGTCGCCCGCGGTGTGCGCCTGTCGGCCGGCGGATTATCGTCGGATGAACATCGGCGAATGATGGTCGTTCACCACTGCAAAGACAATGAGTATAGTGAATGCCACTCCGATGGCGCCGCCGACAAATCCAGTGATGACGCGGCCCATGCCGTGCTTTTCGGGGTGTTGCTTCATGTCGCGCAGCGCCAGAATCGAGCAGATGATTGCGCCGAACCCAAAGAGCGGAACGATGAACAGCAAACCCAGATAGCCCGCTGCGATGTCCCACCCCGATCGACCGACGGGCAGGAGCATCCGATCGCCGGCGCTGGGGACCGGTGGTCGAGTGGTATAGCCGGTGCCTGGCGGTGCATATCCCCCCTGCCACACGGTCGCCGGCATCGCCTGACCGACGATGGGAGCGACGCTGCCTGCTGGCGCCCATGTCGGCCAGCCTTCCGTCCACACCATGTCGGCCGGCGAGAGTTGGCCTGCGAAGTATTGGCGCTGAAGCTCAGCGATTGCAAATGGCCCCCATCGCTGGCCGGCTCGGGCAACGTACCATTTTTGATTCATCATTTGGCTGCTCCATTTGACCATCGCGGGTCTGATCGGCGTCGGGGGACTCTACCGTGCCTGCTGAAAATCCGCGGTTTCAATCGGTTTATCAGATATTTTGCTCATGGCGGCGCGTACGGTAATTCAGTGGGCTCCAGTCCGGTATCAACTTGACAGAGATAGCACCGGACGTATGATTCCCGCTCCTCTTTAATGGGGCATTCGTCGAGAGGCCCGGCGCGTTGCCGGGAAGGTAGACGAGCCGAGCCGGATAGTGGACGCCGATCCAGATTTTGTGGCGTCTTCGCGGTTTGAACCGGCGCGGGCCTCGGCCATTACGTACCGCGAGCGAAACTCACTCTATAATCTGAACGGCAATGTCCGCTCGCGTACAGCGCGGCCGGTTCAATTCGATTTTGGCCCGTAGTGTAACGGTAGCACATCAGGTTTTGGTCCTGAGCGTCAAGGTTCGAATCCTTGCGGGCCAGGTCTGGGTTTTTTCGCCGCCTTTTATTGCGTCGCTGGCTTTTTTGCCGGCTACTTGTCGCACGATTCGCATTCGATCGCAGCGTCGCTTCAATGTCTCTCAATGCCATCATCCTCGCCGCCGGAAAAAGCACCCGGATGAAGAGCAAGCGGCCCAAACCGCTGCACGAAATCTGCGGCCGGCCGATGCTGCATTACGTGCTGCAGGCCTGCTACAGCGCCGGGTGCCAGACGGTCATCGTCGTCGTCGGGCATGGCAAGGATGAAGTCGTCTCTGCGTTCGGAGCCGACAAACGCCTTCGCTTCGTCGAGCAAACCCGCCAACTTGGCACCGGCCACGCCGTGCAGGAATGCATCGCCGAATTGAAGAAGCTGCACGGCGACGTGTTCATACTCGCGGGCGATGGGCCAATGATCCGCGGCGAAGTGCTGCAAACCCTGCGGCAGGCGCATCAGGACGAACGCGCCGCCGCAAGCATGGCGACCGCCCTGCTTGATGATCCGACTGGCTATGGCC
>JBBQCK010000022.1:0-11325 GCA_038318605.1 Tepidisphaerales bacterium
GCTTTTGCAACGCAATCAGGCCCCCAAGGCGATGGAAAAACTATCCGGCTGCTTTTCAACCTGGCAGCATGCACAGGAATCGGTCACACAGACTGCTTCGCTTCTTCGGCTCGACCTAAGCCGCGTTCTCTGCGGACAAAAGCCGCTGGCGGCGATGCTCGAAGAGTTCACCACGCAGCTCCGCAACGTCAAATCTGCGTTGGAACAGCGCGATTTTGTTCTGCTTTGCGATACCCTCCAGTACGAAGCGACCGAAGCAAGCGCCCAATGGCAAGCCGCCATCGATTCGCTTTCCGACACCATTCAGCAGCTTCATTGATCGCGATGTTGCGGCATGAAGCCGCATACGTCGTGGCCGCGCGGCGTTGAAATCGCGCCATCGTCATTACAATTCGATTCATGCCGATCGACGACCGCATTCAGGCTCTTTGTGCAGAGGGCCAGGAACTGCTCGAACAAACAGAATATCACCGCGCGGCCGATGCGCTCGTTCAGGCCGAAGCGATCTGTTTTGAGCGCAGCGATTACGACTCGCTCTCGCGCCTTTACATGCCTCTTCAGGAAGCGCGCCGGCAAATCCGCCAGCGCTGCGGAGAGGGAATTGTCCGGCTCGATTTGCTGGCTGCAGGCCCGACAGACGTGATCGAACCCGCGCAGGTTCTGCAAAAGTATCCGCATGGTCAGTTGCTCATCGCTGGGTGGGCTGGCACTGCGAGTGCGCAACGCTTTCGCGAAGCGGTATATGCTCGGCGATCGTTCGTCGAGACATTTCTCAGCGCGGTTTATCCGGTGATCGACGGCAATGCGCCCGGCCGGGCAGTGGTGATCGCGCCGTTGAGTGATACGCCGCTGCCTCCGGATGTGCCGCGCACGCTTGTGCAGTTGCAGCAGGCCGCGGCGGGCGGCTGCGTTGTGATTGACGGAACTGAACTGCCAGCTGGCGAACAGCGGGGCACGCCGCAAACGTATGCGGCCGTAATGGCGCTGTGGGAGCGACTTCACCGCCCGCTGCTCGAGGCGGCCGACCGCATCGACGATTTACATGCGCGCATTCAGGCTTATCGGCGCGTCATCGAGGTGGATTATGCGTGCGAGCTGGCGCACCAGAAGCTGTCGGCGGCGGCACGGGAAATCGCGCGCAGAGCGCGCAGTTGATCCCGACAGGAGCGAAATCAATCGTGCCCGTTTTGCTATCGCAATTTCAGTTCGTCGGCGTCGAACGTGATGCCGATGGGCGGAATTTCAACAGCCTTGCGCATACCGTCGCGAGTGACTTTGCCGGCGATCCAGGCGTCGTAGCCCGCGTCGCGGGCGATTGCCACGCATCGCTCGGCGTCGGCTTCGGGGACATACGCCGCAAAGCCCACGCCCATGTTGAAGGTGGCATATGCCTCGCGCAGCGCGACCGGACCTTTTTCCATGATGAATGGAAAAACCACCGGCATTTTGCCAAGGTTATCGATTCGATAAACGAATGGTTCCTCCAGCCGCATGAGCTTACGCCAGCCGTGTCCGGTGACGTGCGCGGCATAGTGGAGCGGCAGATTCGCCCGTTGAGCGGCGGCGACGAAGCGGACGTAGATAACCGATGGGTCCAGCAGCGCTGCGCCATATTCTCTGCCATCTGACAGCTTCGCCCTATAGCCCTCCTCAACGCGATCCGCCAGCGCTCGGCAGAGCGTCAGGCCATTGGTTTGCACGCCGCTGCTGGCGAGAAATACAATCGCATCTCCCTCCTGCACATTGCCGACGATACGATTGGATTTCGGCGCAATGCGGCCAACAGCGCTTCCCGCCAGGACGATGGCATCAGGTTGCACGATCCCTTTTAGCGCGGGCGTCTCGCCGCCGCCCCACACGGCGCCGCTTTGGCGGCATCCTTCGGCAAATCCTTCAGCAAGGTCGGCTGCGCGGCTGCCGCGGGCGAACCACGCCGCATCGCCAACGGCCGCGTGCATTGCAACGGATATCGGCAGTGCGCCACAGGTGATCAGATCATTTACGATGGTTGCGACGGTGTCGATGCCAATGTTGCGGTAAAAACTGACGCCGGTCTGATCGAGCATGGCGTCGGCCACCAGATTTTTTGTTCCAAGGCCCTCCTCGACATGGGCGAGATACTCCGATGCGCCTTCAAGCAAATATGCGCTTTCGCCGCGGATCGCTGCCGGCTCGCTCATGCCATGGGATGCGAGCGCCCCGGCCGTCGTTGCGGCGGCCTTCTGGCAGGAGCGCTTAAACGCGTCGAGAAGATCATAGTTAACGCCGGCCCGTTCGTAGCTCAGTCCACTCATGTGCCGGGCAGTTTTAGAGGCCGATGCCCATGGGGTCAACGTGAATACTGCATGCCCATCTTTTCCAAGGCATGAGGAAGGTCTTTAAACGGTGTTTGCAATTCCCAATCAGGCGGCGCGGCTTCGCTCTGCCTTTTGGAACATCGATAGGGATGCTGAACGTCAATGAAGCAGGATGGAAAAGTTTAATGGGGGCGCCCGAGTGCCGATCACTGTCCGGCCGGCTGATTCAACTGCAGTCCCTTGCGAATTTCATTCATAAGCACGTCCACCTTGAACGGCTTGAACAAAACCGCCTGTAGACCTTCCTGGCTGGCGCGAACGATGGAATGATTGGGGTCGTAGCCGAATGCCGTCATGAGAATGACCGGGACGATTTCACTGTGTCGGCGGGCAGCCGCGAAGACGTCGTACCCACTTTTGTCGGGCATTTTGATGTCGCTGAGCACGAGATCGAACTGCTGGTGTTCGAGTATTGCGATCGCCTCGCTGCCGTTTTCTGCGACCGTGACGGCTGCGTGATATTTCCTGAGAATATCCGCGATGGTCGTTCGGATGTTCAGTTCGTCGTCGGCGACCAGTATGCGCGCCCCCTCGATCACCGCATCGACGACGCTTTCGGCGATATCACCGGCGCCCAGAATGGTCTGCGGGCCGGCCGCTGCCTGACGCATGCAACTCTGAACTGTGTTCAGGTTGCGCAGGATTGCATCGAGCTTTTTGCGCAGGTCGTCATTGCCGATGTAGTCGTCCATCAGGCCTTTAACGTCTGAGGTGATGTCGTTCAGCGGGCCGGCCACCTCGGCACAAACGTTGTCAGCGACCTTGTGGCTCGTGCTGACGCGCTCGCCAATGAGCAGGTCGAGGATGTTCAGTGCGACGGCTACATATCGGCCGAAAATCTCAGCGAACTGGCGATCGTCCTCGTTGAATGCGGCACGTTGACGGCTCTCGATGTTGAATACGCCAATTACTTTGTCATGAAGACGCAGCGGGACAGTAAGGCTGCTGCGAGCCTGATCGAGGCCCGTGACGTATCGCGGATCGCGTTCGACATCGGGGCAAATATAGCTGCGCCCGGTGGCGGCGACGTAGCCGCTGATGCCATGGCCTTCTGCTTCGCTGCAAAGCTCGACACTGACGGCTTCAGGCGGCAGGCCGACGCTGATGACCAGCTCGAGCTTGTTGCTGCGCCGATCGACCAGTCGGATCGCGAAATGATCGAAGTGCATCAAGTCGCGCGTGAACTTGATTATCTTGTCTTCCAGGAGTTTCAGACGCTCGCCGACGTTCAATTTTGAGAGCGACTCGGACTCCAGCCGCACCAACTCTCGGCCGGCGCCGTCGATGGCGTCAATCTTCTGTTGCAGCCGGCGCGTGCTGGTTGCGTCCCATATCACGGCGACCACCTGCACCACCTGCCCCGCGGGATTGATGACTGGCGAGGCGATCATCTCCATGAACTGCGCATCATCGACGTTAAGGGCATATCGCTTGGATCGGTTGAAAGCCGGAGCTTCGGCGGAAGTCTGTGGGGAAATCTGGCGGGTGAAGAGGTGAAAGGCGTCCTGGCAGGTGCGGCGGATTTTTTCGTGTACGCGGGCGGGCCAGGCCTGCATCTTTTTATTCATCCAGTTGGCCCGGCCGTCGCCATCGACGATACAGACCCCTTCTCCAAGCGTATTGAGAATCAGACTTGCCTGCTGCGACACCAGCGCCCGCTCAAGCGGGAGAAAATCGGCCGCGTCGGAAAAAATGGCGTCGAACTGTCCGTGGCGCAACACCTCGACGGCCTTTTCGATTGATTCGATCTCTACGACCTCGGCGTTGCACCGCAACGACTCGACGACGGTGCCGTTGGCGGCCGACTGGCCGGTCAGTACCAAAATCTTACTTTGCCGGATTTCAGGCACGGTCGATACCAAAGTCCCGGTGTGCGCGGCCATTGATGCGGGGGATTCTACGATCATGCCCACCCCTACGGCAAACGAATTTTGCGCGACGACAACAATTGTCAACGATTCGCGCGGCCGCATTGATCGATCGACCGGCCGGCGCTACTGTAGGCGGGACACTTTTCGCAGACTTACATGGATGGTCCGATTCTACTCACTGGCGGTACTGGATTCGTCGGGATCGAGGTTCTGCGACGACTGGTTGCGCAAAACCACACAATACATGCGATAGTCAACCGCCACCCCCTGGCGATCGACGACCCGCACATTCGCCCTTTTCCCGGCGGGCTGTTCGATGACGCGGCTTTGTACGGTGCCGCAAAGGGATGTGCGGCCGCGATACACATCGTCGGAATCATTCGCGAGAAGCGGTCAAGCGGAATCACCTTTCATCGCCTGCATGTCGAGGCGACTGAACGCGTGATTCGCGCCTGCCAGCGCCAAGGTGTGCGCAGATTGATTCATATGTCAGCGCTTGGCGCCCGGCCGGATGCCGCCAGCCAATATCACCAGACCAAATACGAAGCCGAGGAGGCCGTTAGAGCCAGCGGGCTCGATTGGACGATTTTTCGGCCGTCGCTCATTCTCGGCCCGGACGGCGAGTTCATGCGGATGCTCGAGCAATGGGCGCTTTGCGGCCCGCTGCCGCTTGCTGATGCGCCAGTCATCGGACATGTCGTTCCAAAGTTCATGCCGTGGTTTTCAGGCGGATTACTCGGCCGGCGAGGTGCGGGAAGGGTGCAGCCCATCCAGGTAAGTGATGTCGCCCGCGCCTTTATTGAATCGTTGGCCAATGAGAAATCGATCGGCAAAACCTATCCACTGGGAGGCGCCGATCGCCTGACTTGGCCGGAACTTTACAGGCTCGTCTCTTCGCGTCTCATCGGCCGACCGCGTGCCACGCTGGCCGTGCCGGCGTGGTACGGGAAGTTGCTGACCCGCATCGTCCCCACGCCCCTCCTGCCGTTCAATCGCGATCAGGTCATCATGAGCCAGGAGGAAAGCACCTGCGACTTGGACGCCTTGGTCGCGGATTTTGGGTTCGAGCCGGGAGGGGTGAGAAACACCGAACTTTCGGCATTGCGCAGTAAGTTGTGAGCTGCAATCAACCGTCGTGAACCGCAGGCGGCGAGAAAAACGCCGGGGAGCAACTGGTAAACTGTGTGATTGCACCCCTCTTCGTCTCGGTGCTAGAATTACGTTTATGGAAGCCACAGACACCAAGGGCGGGCGGGTTGTTGAGAATGCGGACATTGATCGCGACACGCCGCAGCCGGAGATTCATGTCGAGGAGCGACGGCTTTCACTGCATGATTTTCTCAAGACTTCCGTGAAGGTTGGCGGCTCGGACATACACCTTCAGGCGGGCAGCATTCCGATGATTCGTGTAGACGGGCGGGCGCGGTTTCTTGATGTGCCGCCCCTCAGCGATGAGGCGATGAAGGAATATGTTGACGGCATCATGGGGGTGCAAGCCGAGGCGGCCGAAAAATGGCAGATACTCAATCACAAGGGGGCACTGGATGTGGCCTATTCGATGGGCGTCGGGCAGCCGCGGTTTCGGACCAATATTTTTCACAGCCGCGAAAAATATGCGATTGTCATGCGGCGGATCGTCACCAAGATCCCCAACTTTGACGAGTTGAATCTGCCGGCGGTAGTCGAGGGGCTGAGCGATCACCATCGTGGCATAGTCGTCGTATCGGGCACCACGGGCAGCGGCAAGAGCACCAGCCTGGCGGCCATCATCGGCAAGATCAATCGCAGCCGCGCGGAACGCATCATCACCATCGAAGACCCTATTGAGTTTCAGCACGACAACGCCAAGAGCCTGGTCAGCCAGGTCGAGGTGGGCACGGATGTTGAAAGCTACGACTACGGCCTGCGGGCCATGATGCGACAGGACCCGGATGTCATCCTCATCGGCGAAATCCGCGACACCTTCTCCCTTACGACTGCATTACGGGCGGCCGATACAGGGCATCTGGTATTTACAACCGTTCACGCCACCAATGCCCCGACGACAATCGAGCGGCTGGTGTCGTTGTTCGACACATCTCAGAAGGACCTGATGCAGGCACAGCTCGGGATGAACCTGGTGGCAGTGCTGTGCCAGCGCCTGGCGAAGAAACGCGACGGCAAGGGACGCGTGCCGGTGGTCGAAATCATGATGGCCACGCCTTTGGTGCGTAAATACATCATGGAAGGGGAATATGAGAAGCTAAAGGGAAGCGTCGGCAATAAGGAGGCCGGGAGTCAGAGCTTCGACCAGCACCTTGTCGAGCTGTTCAACAAACAAATCATCGACGTAGCCGAAGCCCGCCGGCTGGCAACCAACCCCGATGCCCTGAACCTGGCATTGCGCGGGATTGGCAATAGCGATACGAGGCTGAGGTAAGTGGACGAAGTTTCAGGTTGCTTGTTGCAGTTGCAAGTTGCAAGCAGACCGACCCGCCGCTGGTAGGCTGACGCGATCCTCCATTCTGTTTCTTGTTCGGTGTGGCTCCTCCAGCCCTACGTTGCTCGATATCTGCTTGTCGAGCCGCCTCACTTGCGCATATACTGCATGTGTCTGACGCGGATGTTAACGCCATTTGCTGCTTTGAGCTTGCAGGAGTCACATGTCGAATGTCAACGCGCAACTGGAATCGGTTCGGAAGACTGCTGGCCAGAGTGGGCGTGGGCAGCGGGCGTTTACGCTGGTTGAGTTGTTGGTGGTCATTGGAATCATCGCGCTACTGATTTCGATTCTGCTGCCGGCGCTGGGCAAGGCGCGGGCACAGGCGAAGACGACACAGTGCGCCAGCAATATGCGGCAGATCGGACAGGCGATTCTGACCTATGCCGGCGATCAGAAAGGCGTGCTGCCGTTCTGGCGGGCATCGAACGTCACCGCAACGTACCCCGATGGCGAGTTTTGGACAAATCTTCTATTGCGCACCAAGGTCATCAACGCGCCGAATGCTGCAACCGACAGCGACGTCGGCCGGTCGTCGGTTTTTCGCTGCCCGGAGGGAACGGACGACCAGTTTCCGCCTGCGGCGTCGTGGCCGGTTTCCAGCCATCGCGAGGGGGATTACTTCAAATGGTTCTACCCCTTTGCCGATGCCAGTAATAACCTGATTCCGATCGACGGTGTTGCGGTACGGACGTGGTACACCCTGAACAGCACGAATGTGCCCTATGCCTCACCTTTTTTATGGATCAGCGGGACAGGCAATCTCGGAAAGCCGCATCACCTCGGCGGAATCAATCGCGCTTCTGAGGCAGTGATGGTGCTCGAGGGACTGGTTTCAAACATTTACACCGATAACCGCATTGTTGCCCGGCACGGGCCGATCATCAGCGACAAGGAGGCCCACACCAACATCTGTTTCTTCGATGGCCATGTGGCGCTTTATCCCTCCACACAATTGAATTATGGGCAGAAAAGCGAGGTTGTCTTCGACATGCGGCTGTTGAAACCGTAATTTGGAGACGAATTCTGGATTTCCGTCGCACAAGGGATTGCAAACTTCGTATAATCCGTCGTAACGTCAAAATGGTCCACGATCGTCACCTCAATGCAACTGGCCCCGGAGATCCGTATGAAAAGCAGCATCGACTCAATGACTTGCGCTGAATCCCAAAACGTGCGATTGCCTTCGGGCATGCCGGCAAGAGCACTACGGAGCCTTGGATTTACGCTGGTAGAGCTGCTTGTTGTCATCGGGATTATTGCTCTGCTGATTTCGATTCTTCTTCCCGCGCTGGGTAAGGCGCGAGAGCAGGCCTCGAAGACGGCGTGCCTTTCGAATCTCCGACAGCTTGGGACCGCCTTCAAACTTTACGCCCAGGATTTTCAGGATCGCATTGCGCCCATGTCTTACAAGAACAGCGACGCCAACGGGTATTCGCACAATTACGCGACGATTTTTGTTGATCGTAATTACATCAAAGCGCCTGATCAGCCAGACCCGGCGGTCGTAGAGTCACAGGGAAATTCCGCGTTTCGCTGCCCGGATGGCGGAAACTTTGATGGATCGGCCCTTGCTTTCTCCGGCAGCCCTCGGCCGCTGCCCACATCAGGCCTGCTGGTTGGTTACTGGCGAAGAACCTCGCCCGAGACCTTGAAAACCTACGACACGTGGTATGGTGCCAACGGAAGCTGGTACGGAGTGAACTGCCCAATGAACCGCCAGCCCCAGGATGCCGCATCGAGCTATTCGTTCAAGAAAATGGGCGAGGTAAAAAACAATACGCAGGTCTGGCTTTTGTCCGACGGAGTAAATGGCCACAGCAGCACCAGTAAGTTATGGGGCATAAGTGCGCGCCACGGTGGTGCGAAGTTCTGCAATTTTGTATTTGTGGATGGCCACGCCGAAAGCTACGACATCAGTCCGTGGTTTGCCGGACAGACTTCCGGTGTGACGCCCTTCAATGGCAGCCAATACAACAGCATTGTGACAAATGCCGCGAGCACTCCGAAATGGATCGTCAATTGACGTGTTCCGAGGCCGGCTTATAACAGCCGCGAGCTAAAAGATTACCCTCGCCCTTCCCCCTCGTTGGGCGATCGCTACAATGTTTCTGTTCAGTGCCAAAGCGGCCCCAGCCCAATGTGGGCGATCCCGCTGCGGCAGGAGTCTCTTACCTCGCGGTGCGAAGGGGCGTCTCCTTCGATCGTTCGGCGGTCAATTTTGACTGGCCTGCGATGATCGAAGCCACGCCTTGAATGATTCACGCGATGGTAGTGGATGAAGGGATGGTTGGCGGCTCAGGCTGCCGGCGCTTCCCGTCTCTGCTATCCTTGCCGCGATCGTTTCGCCGCGGAAGGACAGACATGGCGATCGATCCCCGCTTTCTGGCCGATTCCGGCCACGAAGTCTTCACCGGTAACGAATTACTTGTCAAAGGTGCCCTTGAAACCGAGGGCGGCGTCCATCTGCTGAGCGGCTATCCCGGCTCGCCGGTGGCTGGCTTTTTCGATGTCATGAGCGACGTCGCCCCCCTGCTGAAGGACAAGGGGATCCGCGCCTTCCAAGCCAACAATGAAGCGCTAGCGGTCGCGGCGATGAACGGCGTGCAGATGATGCCGTGCCGGGCATTGGTCGCGATGAAGAGCGTCGGCGTGCATGTTGCCAGCGATGCGCTGGCGCTGGGCAATCTGGCGGGCGCGCATCCGCAGGGCGGCGCGGTGCTCATCGCCGGTGATGATCCGTGGTGCGAAAGCACGCAGGTACCGGCCGACAGCCGGTTCTTGTGCGAGCATCTGCGCATGCCGGTCGTCGAGCCGGGTGATGCCCAGCAGGTAAAGGACTGGATCAATCTTGCATTCAAGCTATCGGTTGAGGCGGGGCTTTATGTCGGCTACATCGTCACCGTCGCTCAGGCGGACGGCGGCGGTACAGTTCAATGCCGGCCAAACCATTACCCTCAGAACATCAATGCGCGGCAGAAGGTCGCGCTGGACACTGCTGCGGTCAATCTTGATCGCGTGCTGCTGCCGCCGCGCACCTGGCGGCAGGAACTGAAGATGAACGATCGCTTCGCCGCGACAATCGCCAGAGCACGGGCGCTGGGCGTCAACCGCATAGAGCCGTCGCGAGAAAATGACGATGTCTCCCCGATTGGGTTCATCGTCACCGGCATGGGCGGACCTTTCCTGCGGCATGTGCTGGCGGACCTGGGGCTGGCGGGGCAATTTCCGATACTGCAGATGGGTATGAGCTACCCCGTGGACACTGCGCTGGTAAGCGAGTTTTCTCGCATGTGCGATCGCATGATCGTCATCGAAGAGCGTCGAAGTTTTCTCGAAAAGCAGATTCGCGAAGGGCTGTTTCAGACCCTGCCCGGCCGCGATGCGGCGATGCCGCCGGCCGAGGCGGCGGGCATTGCGTCGCGGATCTTCGGCAAGTCATTTCCGGACGGTCTAGCCGGTATTCCAGAGACCCGGGGACTGAATCCATCCGTGCTGGCGCAGATTCTTATTCCGCTGATCAAAGCTACTGAGCAGATTCCGGCGGCGCTGCGCAATGGCCGGCTCAGCGATGAACTGAAACGCATTCGTACCGCGAGCAAGCCGAAGCTCGATGTCGTCAGCGGCCGCATCGTCGCGCGCACGCCGACTTTTTGCCCCGGCTGCCCGCATCGCGATTCATCGGCGACATTGCTGGAGACGCGTAAGAACCTTGCCGACCCGGCCTACATGCAGCGTGTGCATGGACGCGGGCCGGTCGATCTGGTCGCGCACGGCGACACGGGCTGCTACACGATGCTGATGTTCGCCCCGACCGAACAGCTCATGCACAACTACAGTGGAATGGGACTCGGCGCGGGCACCGGTAGCGGGATTGATCCGTTCATCACCAACAAGCAGATCGTGTTCATGGGGGACGGCACGTTTTTTCACAGCGGCCAGATCGCCATCAGCAACGCCATCAAGGCGAGCCAGGACATTACGTTCATCATCCTGGAAAACGGTACCACCGCCATGACCGGCCACCAGGATCACGCGGGCACCGACGAGGACATGTTCGGCAATCGGCATTACATCCAGGATATTGAGGGAATCGTGCGCGGCATGGCAGGCAAAAGCCCCGTCATCATTCGGCGGCTGAGTCCGGCGGATCGGGCGGCGTATAAGAAGACCTTAGAGGCGACGATTCTCGCCGACGGTGTGAAGATCATCATCGCCGACAAGGAATGCGGCATTACCTACAACCGCACCGTGCTGAAGGCCGAGCGAAAGACGATAAAGGAGAAGGGGTTTCTTCCGATCAAGAAGCACATGAACGTGACGCAGGAAGTCTGCGAAGACTGCCGCGAATGCACGAAGCAGACCGCCTGTCCTGGCTTGACAGTCGTCGATACCGATTACGGCAAGAAGATCGATACCGACCTGACGTGGTGCGTAAACGATGGCGCCTGCGAGCGCGTGCGCACGAGCAATGACTATGGCACAAGCGTCAAGCCCTGCCCAAGCTTTGAGGAGGTGACCGTCATACGCAAAAAGCGCAAACGGTACATGCTTCCGAACATGAATCTCGACAAGCTGACCGACCCGATGCCGATTCATCGCATGACCGAAACCGGCG
>JBBQCK010000023.1:0-11125 GCA_038318605.1 Tepidisphaerales bacterium
CGCGTCGAGGCACTTTCCCGCTACATCACCGAGCCCGTCGATTTTCTGAAGCTCAACATCGAAGGCCAGGAACTTCCCGTGTTGCGCGACCTCGAAGCCACCGGGACCATTGCCCATGTGCGCCGGATGGTCGTCGAATACCACGGCTGGGCCGGCCAGCCTCAACGTCTGGGCGAAATTCTCAATCTGCTGGATCGAACCGGCTTTCGATACATGGTGCATGATTTCGATGATGAAACCTGCACCACGACAAAGCCTCCCTTCAGACATCGCCGCCGAGCGCCTTGGTTCTGCCTCATACATGGAGAGCGCGTTTGAATATCGTGCGACCGCCGGTGGCGATCGACATGGGCGACCTGCGCCGCGTCGAGCCGGTCGGCCGTAAATTCGGCTTTGATCGCGGCACGCCGATCGATCGCTTTTATATCGAGAGTTTTCTGCGGTCCCACACCGCCGATATTCGCGGCCGCGTCCTTGAAGTCGGCGAATCAACCTACACGCGTCGCTTCGGATTGACCGTCGATCAAAGCGATGTGCTGCATGCCGTCGCCGGCAATCGCCATGCAACCATGGTCGGCGATCTGCAATCAGGCGTAGGCATTTCGCATGATGCATTCGACTGCGTGATCCTTACGCAGGTGCTGCCATTTCTGTTCGACGTCCGCGCCGCCATCGCGACCGTCCGCCGCGCCCTGAAACCCGCCGGCACAGTCCTCGCAACCGTCCCCTGCATCAGCCAGATCAGCCGTTACGACATGGATCGCTGGGGCGATTTCTGGCGCTTCACGCCGCTTTCAGTGCGGAAGCTGTTCGAGCTGTCGTTCGCCCCAGCCGACGTGCAAATTGAATCCCACGGCAACGCACTGGCGGCGACCGCGTTTATTCAGGGCATGGCGCAGGAAGAATTGACACGCGAGGAACTCGAAGCGGCCGACGCGGATTACCCCCTGATCGTGACGATCCGCGCACACCGGCCTTTCAATTAGAATTGGTTGGCCTGCATCATCCTGGCGAAGGATGGGCGTTCGATTCACGAGATGCGTTTTCAGCGATTGGTCGCGTAATTCAGCACGCCATTTTCAATCGTCCCGGCCGCTTCCTTGTCGTTCACCACCACCTTCGGACTCCCGGCAACTTTCAATTTCAGGCTCATCACGTTGCCCGAAATGGTCACCGTGTCCGCGGTGATGCGGATGTGGGCGTGGCTGGTGAACGTGACGGATTGACCATCGCCTAGGTCCAGCGTCTCGGGCTTTTCGTTTCCGGCATAGGTCAGGGCGATGCGGTCGTTGACGCCTTCTCCGATGATGGAGACGGCGACGGACGAGTCCGTTTGCGCGATTCGCGTCATGGACAAGGGGCGAGGATGGTTGTTCTCGAAGGGTTCGTGCAGGGCGATGAATGAGGTGGCCGGGGTTTCGCGGCGCACGAGGATGCACGCGCCGCCGACCTCGGATTCCGCGGGAGCTTTGGCGCTCTTCTTCGGCGCGCCTAACGGCGGATCGCCGACGTAGACAACCGTTGATTTTTCAGGAAGCATGCTCACCCGCACACCGATCTTGCGATCGTAGAACGCCTTGCCGAGCTTGCTCTTGCTTACGTCAGCCAATGCGCAGCTCTGCAGGATGCCCGCCGACCAGGGGATGTTGTCGGCGAGGCGCTTTTTCACATTCTTAAGGTCATTGGAGTCGGTCTTGTTTTCATAACCGGCCGGCTGCGCGACTTCGGCCTTGTCGGCTTCTGTAACTTGCTCCTTCTCGCCCTGCCACGGAAGGGGACGATAGAGCATCGATCCGTTCAGGTCGCTCGACGGCTTGAACGCATCATCGAGCTGCGGCTGGCCCATGCCCGACACGGACCATTCATATCGGCGCGTTTTCCCCGTGGCGTCCGCCAGCCAGAAGAGGTCGAACATGTATTCGCGCGTCAACATGACCGCCCGCTCCTGCGCGATGCCGGGAAAGACATCTTTTGTGCGGCAGGCGACGAATTTCATCGCGGCGGTGTCGGCGAAGCGGACGGTCTGGTTTTCCAGGCCGTGCTCGCCGCCGTTCACCGGGCGCGGGCCGAGATTGTCAACGGTGACGGAGTTGTGGCCGCGATTGGTGTCTTTCCAGGGGTTCCGGGCAATGTAGCCTGTCGGCGGGCCATTTTTGATCTGGGGATGGACGTAATGATCTGGGTTGGCGCCCCAGCCGTTGGCATAGATCTCGCGATTAAAGGCGTAGTAGCCCAGAAGCGTGAAGCAGTCGTGGGCGTAATGGGGATAGTAGCCGGCAAACTGCACAGCGACGGCCGGCGCCGGACCTTCCCAATAGGCGGGCGTTTCATCGGCACGCAGCATTGCAAATTGACGTTCGCTGGCGAGATAGCTTGGCGCGGCCGGGGGCGTGGTCATTTTGGGGTCGATCGGCTTCAGGCCGAAATACAACGATGGATAATAGACCGCGTCGCCCGGCTTGCGCATGGCCGCAAGAAAGTAGTCAAAGTGATCCTGTGGAAAACGGCGAAAGCCGATTTCATACCAGACCGGCGCCTGACCTTTGACGAGCGGACCATTCATGCGGGCCGAGCCCCAGAAGTCGTTTCCTCCGCTTCCATCGGTAAGGTAGCCGGGAATGATGGTCTGACTGCCGAATCCATCCAGATTGAACGTCGGATTTTTGGCATCGCCCATGGTTACATGCTGATAGCTGGGCATGCCGCCGGGGATATCGACGCGCGGGTAGCCGAGGTCGAAAAACATAGCCAGGAACCGGCGCATGTTCGCGCCGCCGGCGCCGTGATCGGTCCCGGTGTAGCCGTAGCCATATTGCGGCAGGCCGAGGCGCTCAAGGCCCTCACAATAAAGCAGCATCGTGTAGATGTTGGAGTAATATTTGCCAAACTCCTCGTTATAGAACCGGCCATCGGAGATGTATTCATCGAAGTACCATTTCCACCCACCAAGCGAATGAAACATGGCGTCGATCAGCTTGGGATCCTTCAATGCAACGGCCATGACGTGCGTGCCGATGGCGCGCGGCCATGACATGTTCGGGAGCCAACCAGCCTTGGAATAATGGAAATCCGGATGCCAGGGCTTATGGCCATCCAGATGAAACTGGATGTAGACGTGCATCGATTTCTCGACGCCGGCTCGCTGCTCCGGGGTGAGGATGTCGTATAGCACATCGTACCGCAGGGCATTTTGAGTCTGTTCATCGCGCATATGAGCATCGCCGAATGAGGCGTTGCCGCGCGTCCAGATTTTGTCCTCATCGCCGCCGACTTCGGCAATTCTCGCGGCAACTTTGGCTTTGAAAGCGTCGGTCAAGGGTTCGGGAACCTGGCCGATGAATTTCAACAATTCGGCCTTTTCAGTCTCGCCGGCCTTCTGGTCTCCTAGAACGGAGAATTTAAAAAGGTTGAGGACCGCGGGATTTCCCGAATCCCCTTTACCGCCCTTAGAATCACGGGCAATCATCCGCGAGAGTTGTTCCTTGGCACCGGGATCGGTGTCGATGCGATGCTTGATTTCAGCGGCTTCGTCCTTTGTCCAGAGAATGAACGGATGCTGCACATCCTTCATCTGCGGCGGCTCGGCGGCCAATGCGGATCCGCCGCAAACGCAGAGCAATGCGGGAAGCATGAGGAAACGAGCGAGCGCTTGGGTGGATTTCATGTTGGACAAATTGGCGAGGTCGCGCAGCATCGGCGCGGTTTAAAAATAGCGGCCGCACGTCGCGGCCACCTATAGCTATTGATTTGCGGCGGAAATGTTGGCGCACACTCAGTCGGCCGGCAGCAATTTGCGGATTCCGGGCCATTGCAGCCATGGATCGGTCATGGATTCCCATCGCTGTTGCTCGTGGTCGGCATGTGTGATGCGAAAGAAGCAGGCGTAGCGGATGTTGGACGACTGGTTCGGCGATATGCCGTGGGAAAGCAGATAATGGGCGATGACGATGTCGCCGGCCTTCCCGGTGATGGGCGTCGGTTCAGGGAGGTCGATTTTGGGAATGCCTTCATCAAGTGCTCCTCGGCCGCGCTCACGGAAATATGTTTCGTGCGTGTGATGCGTGCCGGGCCAGACGGTGAAGTTGCCGCTGTTCGGCTCGGGCAGATCGCTCAGTAGAACTCCGACCAAAGCGGTGAAGTTGCGGACGGTTCCTTTGGGAACGCCATTGGTGGGCGTGTAGAAGCCGTCGATATGGGGCGAGGCTTGACCGGCCGGATCGCGCCGAGTTGGAAATCTTAGAGCGATCTGGCCGACGCCGCTTGTGCGCACCTGACCCTCGCCGATGACCGATTCGAGCATGCCCCATGCCGGAGTTTTCATCAGCAGGCCAGTGATTGCGGGATCGGCTTTCAATTCAGGGCAGTAACTTTGAGCGCGCAGTGTCGGAAGCAGCGCCGGATCAATACCCTCGCCGATGGAGGCGTTGATGGCGCGTAGCGCGTCATCGATCATCGCCCGCGGAATCACACCGGGGATTTTGACGAAGCCGTGGTCGAGGATGTGCCGCTTCTGCGTGTGTGTGAGGTTCATAGGGGAGGAAGGTGCTGATTCCAGATTGCCGATAAGACGCTGCCAGAGGGCGGTTGCCAGAGATGATTATCGCGCTACCTGCCGGCTACTGCTTACTATTCATACGCATGATTTCGGCGCGGGCTGTTGTCGCTGGTGCTGCCACTCTGCTCGACGGAATCGAGTGTTTGCAGGTAGGCTCGCGCCGCGGCCAACTCCACACGAGAGTATGACAATTTCTGACGGAGGTCGCGCAGCTCGGGGTCGTCGAGGAGCGATCGTTCGAATCTGGAGTTCTCCGCCGATAGGGCTATGCCCGCGTCAATGAGGCGCTGCCGCGCCGTCTCGACGTTTGGATCATGCTGCGTCGCAATCCATTCGTATTGAGAAATGGTTGTATTGCAAGTGAGCTTTTTCAGGGCCAGTGAAAATCGATCGAGAACGGTCGGGGCATCAGCGGCGGGCATTGTGGCGCTGCCTTCACCATTGGCGGGCTTCGCGTCAAGCGTTGCGAGAACGGCATCGAGTCGGGCGCGTTCTTCAAGTGCAGCACGGTATGAGGGCGTTGGTGTCGCGGCGGCCAGCGCTGATTTTCTTGCCTCGACGTATGCGGCAGCGGCCTGTCGCTCGGCCTGATGCGCAAGGCGAGTTGCCGATGATGAGAAGAATGCTCCGCGCAGTTCGGCGATGCGTGCGCGGATGGCGCGATCGGCGGCAGCAGCCTGTTTTTCGGCAGCGTCCGCCCGGACGGCCACGGTTTCAGGCGACTGCGCAAATCCTTGTGGCCGGCCGGCCGGCTCGGGGCTGAAACCGTTCGAACCAGCATTGTTGGGCAGAGCCGTGAGCGTGCCGGGGGTGGTTCGGGCGGATGTGATGGCAATGCGCGGCGGCCAGCTCTGGAAGACCATAGCGTCATTGTCCGAAGGCTGCGAAGCGGGTACCGGCGACGGCGTGGCGTTCGGTTCACCCGCGGGCCTTGGCGCGCGCGCTGGCTCCCGTGCCACTGCGATTGGCGCTGCGAGAATCGAAATGACCAGCAGCGCCGAAGCGCGTTGGTGATGCATTCAGTCTCCGTCGAGACGGGGCGCCCTTATTGGAAAACGGCCTGCAAAAATCATTCAGCGCTGGTTTCCGCCGCGGATGATTACGGTTGGATAGGGGTAGTAGCCGTACCCATAACCATAGCGGTAAGGCGTGTAGTAGGGAAAGTTGATTGCCGGCGAATAGTTTCGCTGCTGGGTGCGGAGCGGCGCGGCCTGGAACTGGTCGTAATTCTGGAGCGCGGTTTCATACGCCGACTGCAGGCCGTCGAGGTATCCGCCGGCTGCGGCGGCCGTTACGCGGGCGTCGCCGACCTGCTCGCGCATGCTCTTCAGTTCAGTGTCTTCGGCGATGGCTTGGTCGTTCTGCGACTTGAGATCGGCCAGACGGGTCTGCGCTGACGAGACTCTCTTTTGTGCTTCAGAAATTTTGGGGTCGCCGGCGAATGCTTCGCTCTCCACCTTCGAGACGTTCTTAGCGTATTCGAGCTTTTTGTTGGCGGTGAGGATGCGATCCTCGCGAGAAAGGCCGCCAGCCTGCAGAACCTGATTGAGCGTGTCGCGCTCAGTAACGGCGCTCTTGTAGTCGGCGTTGTTGTTCTGCAGGTAATCGATCGCAACGCGGCGAGCGGATTCGAGTGCGACGCGGGCGGTGTCGAGTTCGGATTGTGCCGAGCGATATTCGCTGGTTGTCTCCAGACTTGCCCGCAATGCCATGCCGCGTTGCTGCATGTCGGCGTCGAGCCGGGCCAGCGTCTCGCGCGCCGCCGCCAGCCTGGCGGAAGCGGTGGCAACAGCATTGAGATCCAGTTGAGGATAGCCGTCGCTTCCGGAGCGAGCGCCGGCCGTGGTGTTAGAGGGCGCGGGCAGAGGGTAGTCGTCGTAGGCGCGGCGGGTCTGCGCCCCGACCGACACTGAAAGGATGATGGCCGCCAGCGCGGCACTCGCGACTAGAAAACGATTGCAATTGGCGATGTTCGGCATGGTGTAAATCAAGGTGTGGGTCATTGCGGAACCTCCGTTGCACCCGATGCGCGCTCGTTCTGGGTGCGACACTCGCTCAGCCTGACGTTCAGGCATTATATCAAACGCCGACCGATAATCGCCAGTTTTGTTTGCGTCATGAACGGAAAAATCGCCTGAAAAGTTTTTGGAGCCGATAATCATATGGATCGGCCACTGTTGGCGTTTGGCATCAGTTCTGTTTTTAGACCCAATCGGTCACCAGCCGGCGCGCGTTGAATGGTTGTCTTGGGCACGGACCGGTCGGTCTGCCAGGGGATCGTCAGGGGTGCGCTCGGCAATTTATGTCGTCCAGAAGCGTTTAGGTGGATAGAATGGAGTTGCGGTGCCCGAGGCAAGAGGCCCGGCGGGCAGCGGAGTGAGGAAAAGGAGTCGAGGATGAGTGCCGTTTACAACCCAGAGAGCGACGTCGTTGAACGCATCGAGCGTTTGGAACTGGAGGCGAGGGAAATCCGCCGCCGCGTCGAACATACGCGCCAACTGGCCGACCAGCGGGTATTGAACCGTCAACTCAGAGACATCGAGGACGAGGTGACCTTTCTGCGGCATAGGCTGCCGTAGGGGAAATTCTGCGGGGAAACTGTCTGTGTCAATGCCGGCTGCCCGTGAAGGTGCGGCAAGAGTTGCAGGTTGCACGGACTGCTACCCGCCTCATATTCCCGTTAACCGGTTTCAAGTTCACTTTGTAGCTCGTCGCTGATCGTACCCCGGCCTTTTGCATCCGATTTTGGCTTCTCTTCGTACCCTCATGACTTGGCCGTTCTACTCCTCTGGGGCTGCGGGCGTTTGTCATCGGATTTTCTTTTTATCGCGTCGGGGTATTCTGCCGGCACAACATGGCCGGTCTGATTCCATTTCTTTTGGGGCTTTCATTTTTCACATCGCTGTTGGCGACCCTGCTCGTTCGCAGGATCGCGCCGAGATTTGGATTGGTCGATAGGCCGGGCGGGAGGAAGATTCATGCTGCGCCCAAGCCGCTGGGGGGCGGAATTGCGATTTATCTTGCGGTGGTCGCGCCGATGGTGGCTGGATTGGCGATGGTTCATTTTTTCGACCCGCCGGCGCGGTTTGCAGGCTTGGCGACGCATTGGGGCGGTATACGCCATCAGACGCCGCTGGCGCTGGGGCTGGCGGCCGCCCTCACGGGAATACACCTTCTGGGGTTGATGGATGACCGAAAGCCGCTCGGACCTTATCTAAAACTGGCGATCCAACTGGGAATCACTGCAACGCTGGTCATTGGATTTGATCTGCGGGCGTTGACCGTGCTGGGATATTGGCCATCGGTGTTTGTCACGATTCTGTGGATTGCCGGAATCACCAACGCGTTAAACTTTCTGGACAATATGGATGGATTGTCGGCCGGCGTGGCGGCGGTGGCGGCCGCGGCTTTCCTGGTGACAGCGCTTCAGATCGATCAGTGGTTTGTGGCGGCAATGCTGGCGCTGTTGCTGGGGGCACTGGCGGGGTTTCTGCTTTTTAATTTCAGTCCGGCGTCGATTTTCATGGGGGACAGCGGCTCGCTGATCATTGGATTTCTGCTCGGCGTGCTGACGATCCGCACGACGTTTCTTCCGCCCGGCACGGATCTGGCCAACGGTTGGTATGCGCTGCTGGCGCCGATGATGGTTTTGGCGGTGCCGCTGTACGACCTTCTGGTGGTCAGTGCGATTCGTCTATCGCGTGGAAAAAGTCCATTTGTGGGCGACACCAACCACCTGAGCCATCGCCTCGTGCGCCGAGGGATGTCGCGACGCACCGCGGTGCTGTGCATCTGGCTCATGACGGCGGCCACCAGCATAGCGGCCATCATTCTGCCGCACATTGGATCGGGATTCGGTGCGATGATGCTTTTTGCCCAGACACTGCTGATGCTCGGGCTGGTGGCGCTTCTCGAACAGCATCCGTTGCCGGCGGCGGATTAGAGTTTCATCGCGTTCGTGCGGAGGACCGAACTTGGAACAAAAGCGGCGCAGGCAATCGCCAGAACAGAACGCGGCGGATTCTCGTGCCATGGCAAAGCCTGCCGCGCGGAAGGCGACGGCCGGAGTTGGCGTGAAACCGGCAGTAAATTTGCCGGCGCTGATGACGCGCGCTGCATTTGTGATGTTGATTGCGATCGCTGTTGCGCGGGGGACGATGAATCAGTCGGCTCGGGATGGTTTTGCAGTAGTACCGGGTGCGGATTTGCCGCCGAGGTCGGCCGGGGCCGCGACGGCGTTGGGCCTCGATCTTCTGTCGGCGCTTCCGGCGGCGCTGGTGCTGCTGCGGCGGCTGGTCGATGCGAAGTTTCGACTGGCGAGCTCGCGGGCGGTGTATGCGTTTGGAATATTGGCGGGCTTGGCAGTTGTGTCGATGGGCTGGGCGGACGATCGATTTTTGACGCTGGTCGGGGCGGCCGATCTTGCGGGAGCGTTTTTGTTGATGTGGGCTGGATTGCAGCTTGTTCGCGGCGAGACGCGGGTTCGGCTGGTGGCAGCGGCGCTGGTTGGGGTGTTGGCGCTTTACGGCGCAGCCGGGCTGCTTTATCGATTTTCGGATTTCCCACTGACGCGGGCGGCGTGGTTCGACCACGACCGCGCGCTGACGTTCAAAGCGCACAATTGGATCGAAGGGGATTTGCCGGCGAAGCTATACGAACAAAAAGTGCTGTCGGGAAACGTCGCGGCGTTCAGCACTTCGCCGAATACCTATGCCGCGATCGTCGTGATGCTGAGCGCATGTGCGATGGGCGGGGTGGGGCAATTCTGGGCCGATCGAAGGGCAAAGAGGTGTGTTTGGGTGCTGGGTGCTGCGATCGTCGCGGGAGCGATTCCCCTATATCTCTGGACCGGCGCGCGGCTGGCGTTTTTGACGTTTGCCGCGGCGGCCGTCGTTATTGCGGCGCTGCACTGGCGACAGGCGAGGTTATTTCTGGCGGCGCGGGCGCGCGGTGTTTTTATCGCCTGTGTGTTGGTGTTTGTGGTTAGCGCATGTGCGCTGGCGGGACATGGGATCAATCGTGGGAACTTTGGCGAAAAAAGTCTGACGTTTCGATGGTACTACTGGACGGGTGCTGCCCGGCTGCTGAAACAGTATCCGGCGACGGGCGTGGGGTGGGGGAATTTCGGTGAGGCTTATCTGGCGGTCCGGCCGCCAGAGGCGCCGGAAGAGGTGAAGGACCCGCACAACTTCTTCGCCAGGGCGGCCGCCGAACTCGGCGTGCCCGGGCTGTTGCTTATGATCGCATTCGCGGGGTTTTTGGCGTGGGAACTGACACAGCGCGTTGCAAAGGATGATGAACCTGCGGTGCAAAGTGTAGCGCATAACGGCGGCAATGTGGGTTCGCCGGGAGTCGGCGAGGTGGTTGATCTTGGTAACGCCGCACGCCGCGCGGCCATTCTGGCAGGCGCCGCGACGGCGCTGAGTCTGCTGGTGTCGATCGATTATTCCGTCGCCGAAGGCAATCCGGTTGCGCAGCTTTTTAGCGGCGCGACAATGACGAGCGGTTCGGCGTACGTCGTGATGGAAGTAATAAAACGTCTGGCGGGCGGGATCATTGTGTTTGTTGTAATGCTCGGGGCAACGCTCGCGCCGGCGGGGCGATCAGAGTGGATCGTTCGCGGCATGGTGGTCGGGCTTGGGCTGTTTGTGTTTCACAACCTGATTGACTTTGCGATGTTCGAGCCGAACGGGCTGGCGCTGTTTGCGATATTGGCCGGCGCGGCGCTGGGGGCGAGAGTTGGGGAAGGTGGCGATACGAATGGTGTCGTGCGCAACAGGGCGGTGCCCGTAGTTGGCATCGTGGGGCTGGGCGTGCTCTGGCTGGCGGCCGCGGCGCGATATTGGCTGCCGATGACGCTGGCAGATACCTACGGCCGAGAGGGTGACGCGGAACTGGCGGCGATACACGAGGGTGATTCGCCGGAAAACGCGCGGGCTTCGGCGCGGCAGGCGGCGGCGAGCTACGCGCGGGCGATGCAGACCCTGCCATTAAACGCCGACTACGCCTTTCAAGCCGCGCGGGCGTTGGGCTTTGCGCAAATGCCGCCGGCGGCCATTCGCGACATGCTGCAAAAGGCCATAGCGGCCGATCCATCCTTCATCGTCGCGTGGAAATACCTTGGCGAGGTCGAACTGGCTACAAAACCCATTGTCCCCACCGACGTCAGGCGGGCATTTGAGAAGGCTCTTTCGCTTGATCCGGCCGATTTTGAAACGCGCATTCATTACGCGCAGATGCTTGAGACTGCATTAAGCGACCCAAGCGCCGCGGCAAAGGAATATCGCCAGGCGCTGAAACTTCTCGATCAACTTCCGCCGGACGAGCCCAAGCGGATGGCCATTTCGCCGGCGCGAAGAGCGGAGATCGAACGCAAGGGAAGTCTTCTGGGCGGCTGATGGCTACGGTCGATTGGATCAATCGGCGGGAATTTCTGAGCTTGGGTCACTCGATTCACTGGGTTTACTCAAAACGTTATAAAAATTGATCGCCGGATCGAATCTGCAGACTGATCGATAGGGGCAGTGGGGGCAGGGGGTGGCGGTGCCTAGCATGTAGGGGCGTGGCTCG
>JBBQCK010000024.1:0-10985 GCA_038318605.1 Tepidisphaerales bacterium
GCCAGGCCATGAACGATGATCGACTGATTTGCGTCCGGCAACTTGAACAGCTTGAGGATGACGCAGGCCACGCCGACCGTGTGCAGATCCTGGTACCCGGGGTCCTCGGTTTCAGGATTCTTCTGGGTGCAGACGCCGATAAGCTTGTCGCCCGGCATCACTTCATCCAGAAGCGCCTTGCTCTTGGCCCGCCCGACGTTCAGCGGCATCACGGTGCCCGGGAAAACAACGAGATTGCGCACTGGCAGAATTGGCATGCGATGCGGAATTACAACGTTCTGCCCGCCGCCGCTTCCGGTGCGAATCGTGGTCGAATCGGCGCCGCGCTCAACAATGATCTGGGGTTCGGACATATTTAAATGAAAGGTGAAAAACTCGGGCGAGTCCTGGCGTCGGTCGGCTAGCTCTAAGGCGCACTATCCCCTGGGAATCTCAATCCACAGCATCCCGTTGCGATAATTTGCGCGGATGTTGTGCCGATCGACGTCTTCCGGCAGATCGACCGTGCGGGTAAACGGTCCGTGGTCTATTTCCATAAGGTGAATTCGCCAGCGGTCCGCCTTTTCGGCGGGCGGCGCTTCTGGCGCCGGCGATGCGCTGGCGATGCCGTGCACGGTTTCGCCAGCTTCGTAGGGATCGTATTTTGGCACGACCCGCCGGCCGCTCAGATGCAGTTGCGCCCCATGCAACTGAAGATCGATCTTGTCCTTGTCCACACCCGCCAAGTCCACGCAAACAACATACAGTGAATCGTTTTCGTACAAATTGACGTTCGGCATCCACGATTGACTGCGCGTGAAGCCAAAAAATCCCTTCTGCATCTGATCCATGAATTTGTCCACATTGCTGGCCAGCTTCCCAAAGGGAATATCCGAAGCGGTTTCAACCGGCATGTTCAAACTCCTTGCTTCATTCCATTGCCACGAATTTGCGCAGCGATGCGACGAGCCCATCCATCGTGTACTGGTGCGACAGATCGATCGGCAGCATCACGCCCTGATTGTGCTCCGACGCCAGGATCAAATGACGCTGCCCATTCACAAGATAACCCGAATCCTGCGGCTGGTGACCTGTGAGAATGATGTCCGCCGCCACCTGATCCGCAAAATGCGCCGCCCCTTCCGCCGTCACGCCGCGCCCCCAGATCAACTGATAAACCGGACCTGTCCGCCGCTGATAATCCGGGCCTGTCAGTTCGCGTCCGAAAACCGAAAAATCATATGTTTCAATCTGCGCGTCCGTCGGCAGGCTATGACAGCAGAAAATGCCGTTGGATGCGCGGATCCCCAGCGGTAACGAAAGCAGAAATTCGCTCAAAGCCGCTGCCACCACCAATTGTCGATCGCCGAACGCCTGCTTTAGCCCGCGAGAAAACGATTCGCATACACTGATCCCGCCTTTCATGATCCCTTCACCATGAATTTGTGCCAGATCGTGGTTGGCCAGCATGAAATGCACGCGATCCGGAAAATCGACCTTCAGTTCCGCTGCTCGAAACAGCGTGATCCAACTATGCTCTGATCGCGTCACGGGGTCGTAGTGATCGCCATGTATCAGCTCGTGCAGAATCAGGTGCCGATCTGGATTGGCGGGCAAATCGGCGTACGCCAGCAGCTTGTCGAAATTGCGCCGGTGATCGTGCAGATCCCCAGTCATGATCATCTCGCCGGTATCCGGCAGATTGACCACCTGCTGAACGCGCATCCCTGAAGATAGATTCTCATCCGCGGCCGCGGCGAAGGTTTCGATGACACGGTCGGCGGAAGGTTGATCGCTGTTGCTCATGTCGCGGCCCGCTGACGTGTTTTCCAACGTCCGGCGATCCGCACAACCGCTGGACGACCTGACAATAGCATCGCCAACTGACTATTGCGAACGTTGCGTCGAAGGGCCGGCCGCACCGCCTGCCGCGGGCGCCGTCGAGGCACCCGCGTCGGGCTTCGAGCGGGCAATCGTCCATGCGGTTCTCCACTCGCATGCAATCGGCGTAAATCCCATTTTCAGCAGCCGTGCCTGCATGTCCACCATGTGACCAGCGCCGTAAAAAATGCCGATGTTTCGCTTTCCCACATCCAATTGCTTCTGAAGCGCCGCCAGAGCAACCTTGTTGCGCTCCGTGATAATGACCGATCCGTTTGGCCCATCGATTCCTGACATCTGGTCCTCTATGTTCTCTATCTGTCGTCCCATGATCAGTCGCATTTCTCGCGCCCGGTCGTCGGACATCATCGCGTGCAGCATGGCAAACCCCATGACATCGGACGATGGCTGCTTCACATCGCGCTGGCGTTGAATGTCGTGCATCGCTGCGCCGATCGCCATCGACAGCCAGCTTTCGCCGCGCTCTTCGCGCAGGGCATTGAATTTTTCCCATGTCAGGTCGGCATGGACGAAATTCTTAGCGGTGTAATCGATCACATCAAGCTGATAGTCCAGATCGAGTAGATCCTGCATTCCCCGCTGCAGCCCGCCGATCCAGCCGCCGCCGTGCCGGCCGTCGCCCGGCTTCAAAATCGCGGCGCCATCCGGTTTGACCATCTCAAACAACAGCGTGTCATAGCCCGCAAATGTCTTTTGTAATTGCTGGTAATAGAGGCGTTCGCCGATGTGTACCGCGCCGACCAGGTGCACAACCTGGCCGGCAGCATTGCGATAATCGACGATCCCCGTTTGCAATACGCCGCCATCCCCATCCGCGACGAATCGCAGAAAACTCGGCTGCGTGGCTGGCCTGGTGGCTGGGACAACCGCCGCCGTATCAGCCGATTGGGGCTGTTCGCCGTTTGCAGGTACGCAGGGAGTGCCTACTCCTCCAAAACCAATTCCGAACGCGACAATTGATATCCGCAATATCCAACGTGGCATCGAACCTCCGATAGGAACGTGCCGCATTGTATACGCTTCATGCCGCCGATGTGATGGTTGATTCGATAAACGCTGCGATCGCGTCTGCGCTGCCCATTGCGATCAACGAATCGCCGACCTGGATCGCGGCGCTGGCAGGGGGTGGCAGCAGCATCTGGCCGTCAGGCTTGCGAATGGCGACGATGATCACCCC
Source organism: Tepidisphaerales bacterium (assembly GCA_038318605.1). Lineage (GTDB taxonomy): Bacteria > Planctomycetota > Phycisphaerae > Tepidisphaerales > Tepidisphaeraceae > JBBQCK01. The sequence goes on from JBBQCK010000024.1 coordinate 3,059, forward strand.
GCGCTTGCGAAAATCGGTTGTTTCCAGCGTTTTGCCGGCATAAGCAGCCTCTGGCGTCACCTGTATTTCCGCCAGATCAAGCTCGCCTCCCTTGCCGCCAAACAGGCCAATGAAATTTTCGACGTTGGGGTTCACCAGAAGCTGCGTCATACGCGCCGCCCCCGTTGCATGCAGTCCCACGACCCGGTTCGCACCGGCTTTGTGCAGTTTGGATACATTGCCCTCGTCATTCGCACGGGCGATGATCTGCAAATCCTTGCTGAGCAGCCTGGCCGACAGCACGACGTACAGGTTGTCTGAATCGCCCGGAAGCACCGTCGCCAGACCGCGGGCGCGTTCGATCCCCGCCAGTATCAGCGTCTTGTCATCAGTGATATCCCCCATCAGCCACGGCCAGCCCATCTGGCGGGCGTCGGCCAGCGCGTCCTCGTCCCTGTCCACCGCCACGAATGGCAGCTTCTTCGCGGCAAGTTGTTGGCAGACGGTTTTTCCCATCCGTCCAAAGCCGCAGATGATGTAATGGCCCTCAAGGCCGCGAATTGCCGTGTCCATAATTCGCCTCGCAACCCAATCCCGCAGCTTTGCGCGGTATGCCTGTTCGCCGAACTGCACCACACTGAACGTAAATGCACCCAGCCCAAGCACCAGGTAGCACATTATAAATGCTCGGGCGCCGTCGGTCAGATGATCGCCAAGCACCTCGCCATATCCGACCGTCGTAATGGTGATTACCGCAAGATACAGGCAGTCAAAGAATCGCGCCCCGGTAATAAGCTTCAGGCCAACAGCGCCGATCAACGGCACGCCCGCCAACAGCGCGACCAGCCGTGCCGCGCCAAGCAGCGCCAGCCGGCGCATCGTGGCAATGGCCGCGGTTTCGCCGCCCACGCCGGCAGGCTCCGCTCGCCGCTGCTTTTCTACAATCTCAACCGGCTGCGGCATGTTCGTTCTGTGTATGCGCGGAATCGTCGACGCCGCCCGGCCACGCCACGCATGCGTTCTGTCATCTTCGGCACGAACCGCCTACTTCCGTTATCCCAGTTCATCCATCCCAGCTCGCCACTCATCGACCCCCGGCCGCCAAGCCTCTACGCTCGGCGCACATCCGAACCTGTCAATGCAATAGTGGATCGATCCGCCCGCGACTTTCCTACTGCGGAACCATACGCCCGGGCTTCGTCAAGTTGACCTTGATCTTTTCGCTGGGAATCAATTTCCCGGCGTTCAATCGTTCGGCCGGATCCAGAGAAGCCTTGATGCGAAGAAACTGCTCCATCGTCGCGGTATCAAACAGATAGGGCATGAGGTGAAGCTTCTCTACACCGACGCCATGCTCGCCCGTCAGCGTGCCGCCAATGTCGATGCAATGCTTCAGGATTTCCTCGGCCGCCTGCAATACATTCTGGACCTGCGCCTCGTCTCGCTCGTCATACAGGAAAATAGGATGAATGTTCCCGTCGCCAGCATGAAACACATTGGTGATCGCCAGTCCATGCGCCACGCCGATCCGGTCGATCTCGCCAAGCACCTCCGCGAGCATCGATCGTGGCACGCACGCATCCTGTGTGCAATACGAAACCGAAATCCGACCAATGGCGCCGAAAGCGCTCTTGCGCATCTTCCAAAGTTCCGCCCGGCGATCCGCGTCGCGGCTCTTTTCGACGTCGATCGGGTTATAGCGCCTGACCACCGCAGCGATCTGTTCGATCTGGTCATCCAGAAGAACGTCGATCCCATCAATTTCCACAAGTAAAAGCGCCTGGGTCGAATCGGGCAGACCGAAATGAAAGGCGTCCTCGATCACCTTCACCATCCGGCCGTCGAGCATTTCCATCGCCGCCGGCAGATGTCCGCCTGCGATGATGTCCGACACCGCATTGCAGGCGTCGCTGGTGTTTTGGAAAGTGGTAACCAATGTGCGAAACGCCGCCGGCCGCGGACTCAATCGCACCCACAAGGATGTCACCAGCCCCAGCGTGCCTTCCGAGCCGCAGAACAGGCCGGGCAGATCGATCGGCCCGCCTTCAAAACACCCGGGCTGTGCGCCAATCTGGACCACTTCGCCATCGCTCAGCACGACCTCCATACCCAGCACATGGTTCGACGTCACAAAATCCTTGAGCACATGAATGCCGCCCGCGTTTGTCGCGGCATTTCCGCCGATGGTGCTGGCACGCTGGCTGCTGGGGTCGGGGGAAAAGTGGTACATTGAGGCGAGGTCACATGGATGGTGGCCTGTACCTCCAATCGATCGCGCCGAGGCCGGCTCGCCCGCATGTGCGTCCTGCGGATCGTGTGCCGGACTTGTCTGAGGGGGCGTCTGATCGGCATCCGCCATCGCCGGCAGGGGGGACGAATCCTTGCCGACCATCGCAATTGCATCCGTCAGCGCAGTGTTGCGCACGCCCGCCTGAACATGCGCGCACCGATTCGCCAGATCAATTTCGAGGATGCGGTCCATCCGCGCCGTAGAGACCACAACACCTTCTCCGTATGCCACGCATCCGCCCGCCAGCCCTGTTCCGGAACCGCGTGGAATGATCTGCACATCGTGCCGGCCGCATGAAATCACGATCTGCCGCACCTGATCGGTCGATCGCGGAAAGCAAACTGCAGACGGCCTTGCCCGCGCGATCGTAAACCCATCCGATTCGTAGACAAATAATTCGGCCGGATCGGTCAACAAGCCGTCAGGCGGAAGAATTGACCGAATCTCATTAAGAAGTGCGTCGCGGGCCATGCGGATGTCACACTCTACCGTCGCACCTTCGCTACGGCGACCACGGGCCGCTTTATTTCGGTACGCCGCACGCGATCGAGGTTTGGCGTGCGCACAAACGCAGGGCGATATGCGGCGCGCCGGGCGCGGCTCATCGACCGGCGCAATGTCTCCCGCGTAAACTTTATTAGCTGGCTTACTTCGCTTAATCCCGGCGAATTGGTTCGTCGCGCAGTATTCCGGCGGCGCGCCCGAGCGCCTCGGCGGCCAATGCCGTGTCCGACGCGTAGGCCTGGTGGGGGGAATCAAAACTTCCATCGGTCGATTGCGAAGCGACCGCCGCCGCCAGCAGCGCCGCTCCCTTGGCCTTGTTCAATTCACCGCCCTGTCGCGAGAGGCAAATCCCCAACCAGGCTGTGATCCAGACATTCGGCTTGCCACTCCGCGTGTTGAACCAGGTCCCCGGCAGATGCTCCTTGTCTGGCAATGCAGGCCAGGACGTTGCCTGGCTCACGCACCAGCGCAACGTATCCTCGACGGCTTGGGGCCCTACACTTCCCGGTTCCGCCCAGCGCTGCGCATAGTCCACGAATCAGAGCGCCGACATTGTGCTGACTGTGGACAGCTTCAATTCGTTGTGGCCGAACTGCGTTCGCCACCAGGAACTCCGGGCGCTGTGCGTCAGGACCCATTCGAGCGCATGCTTTTCGGAATCGGCGAAGTCATGGATGTTCAGTTCCTGACGCAACCTGCCAAGGAAGTTCAGCGCATCTGACGCGTCAAAATCCAGCAACTGGATACCGTTCGAATGCCCGGTGATATCGAACTCACCGGTCATTCGATTGGTAAATGTCCAGTTGCCCTCCTTGAGTTGGGTTTTCTGAAGTGCGCGGGCTACATCGATCGCCGCATCGCGATAGGCGGGATTTCCAGTGAGGGCGTATAGGTCAAGATAACCATGCCCAGTCCAGCTGATGGTGCACCACCAGTGCTCTCGCTGTAGGCGATGGATGCCGAACTTCCCGCCGCTGTCGTCAAGCGCCCAACGTCCTGCGCGATCCGCGATTGCCGCCGCCATCGCACGTTCGTCACCGTTTTCGCTCAAGGCCGATATGATCGATGCACCACGGGCCGCGGTGAACATTCGTTTGCCGACCGTTTCCCAGCTCTTAATGGTCGGATATGCGTAAAATGTCGGCCCCATATCGTACTGAAACGCCGCGATCGTCTCCTGATAGAGTGAGGTTCTTGCCGCCGCAAGCACACGCTGCCGCATCTCATCCTTGGCCGGCAAAGGGGGGGCATAACCTGGAAATGGACCCTTGCGATAAAGCGTCGATACGAACGCATCACCCACGGCCTTTGCGTCGGCGTCAATGCCCGAGGCGCGAAACTCCAGCGGCGTTTCTTCCGGCACCTCTTCCCAAACATCGGCAAGTGATGTCCATGGCTTGTCAGAGATCCAGTTAACGATCTCTGACTTGTTGTTGGAAATGCTGAATCGATATTTAGCCGCAGCGGGCGCGTTGGGATATTCCAGCACGGGCGCTGCCCGACCGGCAAACCCGCCCGTGGCGAGCTGCCGCGTGGTCCACAACTCACTCGCCGGCGCGGCAATACGCATCCAGATGGCCGTACCCGCGTAGTCCGCGTGCCGCACGCCATCCCTGATCTGCTTCGGCCAATAGCTTCCGGCCTCGATAGTGAACTCCGTCTGACCCGGAATGCCATGCGGAAGGGGCTTTAGATTTTCCGCGCGATCCGCTTTCGTCAGCGCCGGATTTGGCGTCCACGCCGCCGTAAAAGCCGAAACCTTCGGAATCGCCTCGACCCGCTGCTCCCACATTGGTCCGACATGACCAAGCACCGCCCGCTTGGCCTCTGGCGTATCGCCAAATTTCACCATCGCCTCGCCCCACACCAGTGAACCGAGCCGGTGGAGCGATATTTTCCACTTCGCGCTCGTCGCGGGCAGCTCCTCGTTAATCGACTTCAGCCCCACCCGCACCGTCAACCCAGCAAGCAGATTCTGCCCGGCATCCACCTTCACCGTCGTAGCCAGCCATTTTTTCTGACGATTTCCCACCGGACCAATCAAGGCCCCAATCAGTTCTCCGCCCGAGTCCTCAACCTCACCACTGTTGTCCTTGCCGATCAAGTCTGCCTGAGCAACTTTGCCCGTCCAACCATCGGGGCCTTTCCGTAGCGCCAGCTGTGCATCGCCCACCCCAGTGTCCTTGGCACTTTTTGTAACGGCATCGTCGATGAAAAGATCGCATGCCGAGAAATCGCCATCGTCCTCCATCCACCCCAGCACATCCACCGCCGCTCCGTTCGAATCAGGTTTGGCGGTTCCGTGAAATGATCCATCGACCTGCTTTACATCGACGATCCATCCGCCCATGCCGGTCACCAGCACTTTGCCGCGCAGTTGATTGCCGTCGATCGCTACTCCAGTGGCATCCACTGACCACATCTGCCACCCTCTGCCGGGCCTGATTGCCACTCCGTCCGCTTTGCCGGGAATGAATCGGCATACGAGCGACTGGTTTCCGGTCTTCTCACTCGAGGGCGCGCCCCACAGCCGCAATGCGACAACATCGGCTTCGGCCGCGCGAGTCAGCCACACAACGGCCATTAACACCAGGCCCGTCAGAAATCGCCATCCCGTGACCCGAATCTGTCGTCGAAGCCTTGGCCAAGTACTGTGTAAAGGCGCGTCCATTCATTCGTCCCTTCTATTTACGCAAGTCGTAGCAGTAAACGCCGTCGCGACCCCGCATAAACATCCGGCCATCCACGATCGGGCACGCCACCGCCGGGCCATAGCCGGTGTCGTTGGGATGCGGTGGCGTCCAGAAGCCAGACGGGCCTGCACCTTCGGCGCTGAACGTCGCAGGGTCGGCTGACACCATCGCTACCTGCGAGTGGCCGTGCTTGTTGTCGGGGCGGATGTAAAGGTGGCCTTCGCCGCCAAAGATGAATTGCTCATTCACGCCGCCGCCCAATGTCTTGTTCCGCGCCAATTCCTTTCCGTTCTCGAGGGAATACATCACGGCTTCATCGCCACCGCGCACGAGCACTTTGCCGTCATAGACGGCCTGCACCAGATATCCACCAGCGCCGGGCACGGGGATGCGCCACAGTTCCTTCGCGCCGGCGGGAGAGAGCTGAAGGCAGACGACTTCCTCTTCGCCGGTGTATCCCTTGGTTTGTCCGGCCGCGACATAATTTTCCTTGCGCACGGCATTGCGATTATGCACCTTCAATAACAATCGATCGCCCGTGAGCGTGCAGGTGCGGGCGCCTCCTTTGTTGCCCTTGTTATCCTCGATCCCCGGATCGGGCTTTAGCGGTTTGACGAGCGAACCCTCCACGCCTTCCTCCAGGGGAATGGCCCACAGCGTCTTCCCGGTCTCGACATCAAGGCACGACAACGCCTTGGCGTCGCGGGTGAAGAGATATTCCTTGTCTTGGTGCGTCCAGATAACGGGCGTACATTCACCCTCGCGCCCGACTTCAACGCGGGCGCTCTGCCAAACACGCTTGCCATCGGCCTGATTGAACGCGATCAGCGTGCCGCCGCCATAGTCGGAACTGATGACCAGCCGCCGGGTCGCGGTCAGTGCGACACCATGCTGGCGGTCCCCTTTTCCAAACATGACCTTGTTGGCCGCCGCTTCATCACGCATCTGCACCAGTTCCTTGTGCCTGCCGCCGATGTTATTTTGCCAGAGCATCTCTCCGGTTTTGGCATCGAACGCGAACACACGCCCGGTCGAGCCGAGACCAAAAAACTTCCCGTCGGCGTACACCGGGGACATGTTGGAGGGGCCGAGCTTGTGGTGCTGCCAGTTCGCCCCGCCGGGGATGGTGGTCTTCCAGAGCAACTGCCCGGTGGCCGCTTCGAAGCAATAGGCGGTGTCGTCGGCGTAGATACCGAAACGTGACCGCTCGTGTGCCGCCGATTCAGGTCCTCCAAGTTTCTCGATCTGGTCAATGACTTCCCGGCCTTCGATCTTGTCGGCATAAGGCGGGCCCACCGGAACGAAGGCCATGACAAAGACCTTCCCATCGGCCACCAGCGGGCTCATGGCGCCGCCGGAAACCTCGGCGCGCCACCCCTTCTTGACGGCGCCCTGTTTGCGATCGATTCCCCCGAGCATGCCGGGTAGAAACACCTCGCTGGCCCACAACAGACGGGCCTCACTCAAACTGGACACGAGTTTGACACCGGTGTCCGTGGCCGAGAAATCCTGATTCGGTCCTGACCACCGTGGCCAGGCCAACCCCTCCTTGATCTTCCCCAGTTCGGCAAATGCCTTGGCATCAAGATGCTGTCCGGTCACCGCGCCCTTCACCTGCTGGGCATTTTGGGCGTTCTCGGGAACATTGATGATGAAGCTGCCGGCGACCTTCTCACCATCGACCGAGCAGTCGAGGTCGAGGGAAAATTCAAATGATGCCTCGATCTTGTACTTGGGTGTGACCTTGCCCTTGAGGGCCTTGCCGTCGAACTTCAGCGCTGACACATCGGCCGGTGTGCCCCTGATAAGCCCCCGGACCGGCGTGTCGCCTCGAACGAACAGATAAAGCGTCAGCGCGGACGACTCACCCGCATCGGAAGGAATCACGCCGGGGCAAGTCAACTAGATTCGTTCGTACGCGCCGGATTGCAGTTGCTCGGTGCGAGGTTCAACTGTTTCCGCCGCCACGCTTGCCGGCGCAGCGGGCTTGGCCGTGAAGGCGCTTGCAACGCATATCAAAGCGATCCCAAAAATATGTGAACAATTTTTCATAGGCTTGCCTCATTTGAACGGTCTCAACCTCACCCGGGCCCGATTTTTGCAAAACACATAAGCGGAACCACCCTCAACTGACTTGTATGCAGGAGCCCATCGCCGGTATCAATCGTTTCAATGTGTCGCTTTCGTAGCTACGTAAATGGATTCACTTTCCGCACCTTCTACCTTTTATAGGGAGTTACGTTTGCGCCGTTCGTAGGCATCGACATGGGCGAAAAAAAATGCAGGGCCCGCGTAATGCCGCGAAGACTGCGCGGTACGGGCACTGCTTTCTCATTGTCGGTAGTCGGCGGTGCGATTTTGATTCGCCCAAAAGCAAGAGTTGGCCTACTTCCGCGTGCGAATGGAAAGCACCCACGCATTCGCCCGGCCGATTGCGCCATCCTCGGCCTTCATCACCCGC
>JBBQCK010000025.1:0-10935 GCA_038318605.1 Tepidisphaerales bacterium
TGCCAGTGGCATTAAGAGCAAGCGTCGCAATGACGGTGGTTCGTCACCTATGGAACTTTTGGCAGCCCCGGATTCTATCGAAGTGCCGTCTGTCCGCGGCGTAACGGGCGTGTCGGCGGACATCACTTTGGCCGATTGAATCCGGCGCGCACGGATGAAGCCGCCGGTTGCGGCAACCGCCAGCAGCATCAATTCGGGTTGAGGAATACGAATGCCCCGCCTGATGCGCATCCATTGACACGCCGCGTAGGTCGCCAGCGTGGCGACGAATACCATCACGCCGAAACCCGTGGATGCCGTCGATCGAAGCAGCCGCAAGCCCACCGCCAGGATGACGGCAATCATGCACGCGACGATCCCCTGCATAGGTCCCTGGACGGCCGGCAGGGTCCCGAATCGATCGTACAGATACGCCAGCGGCAAAATAATCAACATCGCCGGCAAAATGAACGTAATGCCCGCGACAAAAAGCCCTGCATATCCCGCGCGCACCAACCCGAGATGAATCACCAGTTCGGTCGAGTTTGGCCCGGGAATGAAATTCACCGCCGAGATCAGGTCGAGGAATTGCGTTCGATCGATCCACTTTCGCTTATGAACGCATTCCTGCTCGATCAGCGCGATATGAGCGGTCGGGCCGCCAAAGGCGGTCAGCCCGAGCTTGAGAAATACGCGAGCGACTTCCATGACGCGCGAGGGGATGGGCATGGGGGTAAATCTAACGGGCCGGCTGTGGGGAATCGATTGCGCGGTATCGTTGGGAGCGATTTACGCCAGGCAGATGGCGTGTGGCATGGAACGGAAGATGCGCGCGGCGACTTTAAGCATAGCGGTGCGATGGAGCCACTGTTACCACAAACCCGAAATGTATTGACGGCCCCCAGCCGTCAACTCAGAAAGGAACATCCATGAATGCCGTTATTCATTTCGCAGTCTCGGTTACTTTTCTGGCGGGTATGACTTCGTGCTCCGCGATCGGTGCGGAGCGCGGACACGCCGCGCGGGATATTGTCTCGGCCCGCCTGTCGCTCACAATCGAGGTCAACGCAAGTCCTGCCACGCGAGAGGTGACGGTGGTGGATGAGGCAACCATCCGCACGCTCGTGGCCCACCTGCCGGGAGTCGGCACGCGCAGGACTCCCCCCGGAACCTCCGGATGGATCAGTTTCGTGCAAATTATCCTGGTCCGGGCCGACGGCACGGAAATCCGCGTCCAAAGTGATTTTAAAAATTGGACCGATGGTCATGGCGACTGTGAAGTCGACGAAGGATTCGAGCCGTTCATACGCGGGCTGTTTCCCTGAACTTCCCGACGCCGCAAACGGTCTTTGTCCCAAAGGAGTTTGCCGCTCTAAGCCAACTATCTCGCGGACTTCCGCTTATTTTGCCTATGCTGTTCGGAATCGCGCGTGCTCAGAAGGGGATCGGTGCGAAAAAATCACTCGGGCGTGGCGGCACCGAAGCGCGCAGTGCGTCGATAGGCGGCCGGGGTCAAGCCGGTCAGGCGCCGAAACAGTGTGCCGAAATGCTGGGCATGCGCGAATCCGCAGCGCTGGGCGACGATCGCCAACTTCAGGTTTGATTCGCCGAGCAGGATTTTGCCGCGCTCGATGCGTTGATGAAGGATGTCATCGTAAATCGTCCGGCCAACCAGCCGCTTGTATTCGCGCTCGAGCCAACGCCGCCCGACGGGAATCGCGCTCAGCACGTCGGCGACGTTCAGCGGATCGCAGGCGCTCTTGCGGATCAGGCGGGCGGCGGCCGCGACCTCCGGAATTGGAATCGCCAGCGCGTCGGATGACTGCCGTGTGATGATCCGCAGCGGCGGAACCAGCACCGGCGTCGCCGGCGGAGCATCTCCTTCAAGCAGTCGATCCAGCCACTGGGCCGCCAGAAATCCGACCTGATCGCCCGCGAGATCGACCGCTGATAATGGCACATCCGCGCACTGGCAAACAAGCGCATCATCGCCGGCAACCAATACCGAAACCACTTCCGGAACGTGCAGCGACGCCTGCACGCAGTTGCCCACCACAGTCCAGCCGTGCAATTCATCCGATGCAAAAATCGCGACCGGCTTCGGAAGCGCTTTCAGCCACCCGGCCAGTCCGACAAACGTTTCCTCGCTCGCAACTTTGTTCACCGGGCTGTCGTAGACCATGCAGGAAGAACCGCGACGTTCCAGCTCGGCGGAAAAGCCGCCGAGCCGTCCCTTGGAAAAGGCATGGTTCGGATCGCCCACATACGCAAAGTGCCGAAATCCGCGCTCGATAAAATACCCCGCCGCCATTCTGCCGGCGGCCGGGTTATCCGTTTGCACGCTGGGGAACTCCAGGTCGTCGCGCGCAGAGGAAACGTTGATCACCGGCACGCGGCGTGCCCGCATCAACTGCACGATGTTTTCGTTGGGAAGCCCGATGATCGCCGCATCAAACGGCAGATCGAAAAGTTGCGAAACAAACTGAGGCCCATGTAAAAACGCCAGCAGCGTCCAAGGTTCGTGGATCCGCACATACCGCAAGATGCCGCCGAGAACGCCCCGGCCATGAGCAAAGGAATTGTCGAGAACGATCGCCACCCGCGGCCGCGTCGCCCGCACCGCCGGCTCGCTCCCTTCCCCCACCAAGACTCCACCCGCACTTCCGTCTCGGGTCGTCCCACCTCGGCTATCAGTATTGCCGCGCTGCCGCAAAGTATGCAGATTTTACCGCAATCAAGGCTAGCTTGAAGTGAAATCTAAGTAAAAATAACATCGTGCCAGTTTATCACGTCAAGCATCGCACTTACGCGTCTCCCAACCGGGTGTGTCTAGGATTTACGCTGGTCGAACTCCTCGTCGTAATTGGCATCATTTCCGTCTTGATTGGGATTCTCCTGCCGGTGTTAAGCAAGGCCCGCCTGCAGGCCAACAAGGCCGTGTGCCTCAGCAATCTACGGCAGTTTCACGTCGCCATCGTGACCTATGCCGGCGACAACCGCGACCAGATTCCAATCGGATATGTCGTCACCGAGAAGCAGCTCAACTCTCTCATCTGGCTCGGCAAGACCCAGCGGATCACGCTCTTTGGTCTATTGATCGATGGCGGGCTGATGAAACAGCCCAAGGCGTTTTTCTGCCCCTCGGAGGAGTCGCCAACTCAGCAATTCGACACGCCGGACAATCCCTGGCCCCCCGGCCGGTTGCCCGCGCAGAACACGCGCGCGGGCTACGGGTGCCGCCCGGTGGTGAATTGGGACGAAGGAGAAACGCCCAACCCGATGCCGCGCCTCACGCCCTTGAGAAATCTCGCAATTTTCGCGGATGTCGTCTCAGCGCCCGATCGCCTCGATAACCGACACATCAACGGCGTCAATGTGCTGTACGGCCACGGCGGCGCATTCTGGGTCGATCGCAAATTATTCAACGCCGATCTCGCCGCATCGAGCTACACCTTCAGCAGCGGCAACAACAACGCCCAACAGCGCATCTGGGATACGCTCGACAGGCAGTAATGCCTGCCCAAATGCGAAATGGCCGTATTACGGATTGAGCACCGCCGATTCCACATGCCAGCGAGTGTCGCGCTGACGCAGGATCAAAAGCTGCGAGAGTTGCGTCTGGCCGACGATGGCCGCCATGCGGACGCGCAGCGAGCCGTCGGCGTTGGGCGATGCTTCAATGTGGCAGGTGCCGCGCTCCAACCCGTCCGGCGTAACAAGCGGCCATTCGGTCTTTTCCTTCAGTGAACCGGCATTCGCGCGAGCGAGCGCATCAATGCCCCCGGCCAGCAGAAACTGCTGCGCCTGCGCGGTCTCTCCGGCGGCGCGCGTGCTGCTGACGCTCGTGCTGAACGCCATCGCCGTCGCGCCGATCGCCGTGCCGGCTAGCGCGACAACCACAAGCGCTACGATCGACATGAATCCCGGCGCGGATTCCCGTCGGCCGGCCGATTTGATGTGGCGATGATTCATTGTGCAGCCTCTCCATAAAACGCCGCCGCCCGCATCAGGACAATCGCCGGCCGATCCGCAGCACTTGTCGTCGCTGGCATGGCATCGCGACGATCGGAGTCGATGCCCGAGGCGTCGGCATGGGAATCGATTCGCCGCGTGATACGCACGGAATCACCCGTCACTTCAAACTGCCAGATCGCCCCCAGGCCCACCCATCGCCCGGCGGGAAGATCGTTCACCATCCGTTCGAGCGCACCGTCGGCCGCGGCGCGATATCGAATCGAATCACGGCCCGCGGGCTTGATCCGCAATTCGCTGGCGCCCGTGTTTTCAACGCTCAACGCGTTCCAGACGTCGGCGCGCAATTGCCGCACCGCGTGGTCGCCCGTCAGTGTGCTGTTGGCGAATTGTGCTGAGCCGGCCGTCAGTTGTATGCAGTCGCGCATGGCGGCGGCCGCGAGAACGATAAACAGCGAAAGAATCGACAGCGCCACAAACAAATCCAGCAGCACCATCGCATGGCGAACTTTGCATCTCATTTGTTCTCCAATGCCAGCGGCGCGGGAACGAGGCCCACAAGTTCCGCCCGGCCAGCCTCATGGGTCACACTGATTTCCACCCAGACCTGCCCGGCGGGCGCGCGCGTGAGCAGGCGCCGCAACGCCAGATGTGTGTCAGCATTGTCCGGCGGCAGGCGGCGCGACTGCTGGAGTTCCACCATCGCGGATTCAGCGATCGCCCCGGCCGACCGTGTGCCACGCAGCTTCTGCATGGCGCGTTGCTCCGCGCTGGACGACACAATCAGCAACGTCGCGATGGCGGCGACGACGCTGAGGCCCAGAACGGCGTCGAGCACCATGAAACCGCGCCGAGCCGCGCAACGCACCGGCAGCATGGTGTAAAGCGAACGGCTCATGGAAATGTCCCATAGTTGTGATCGAGCGAGGACAGGATCAAAAGCATCGGCCTGAACAACAACAGCGCCACCGCGCAAACGAGTGCGCCGAAGACAAGCGTCATAGCCGGCACCGCCGCAGCGCTCACCAGAATACGCAGGCGACTGAATCGGCCTTCGTAATATGAAGCAAGAAATCCTGTCGTTTCGACCAGCGTCTGGCTTGCCTGCGCCGTCGCGAGAAATCCCACCGCCAAACCCGGAAAGCGGCCGCGCCGTCCCGCGTTTGCCAGCGATTCTCCGGAATCAACCGCCTGTGCGAAGCGCACGATGCGCCGGTGCTGCACCGCATTGATCCGCAACCGGCACGCATCGCCCATCGCCGAATGCAATGTTCGTCCGGCGCTCAAACCGTTCGCCAGTGTGCGAAAAACGTCCGCAAGTCCGCGATCCCGCGCAAGCCCATGCGCGAGCGGCATGTGCCAGACAAGCCAGTCGATCCAGCCCCAGCGGCGTCGGTGAACAAAGAAAACAGTGCGAATGAACCAGATTATAAGAACGATCAGCGACAGTTGAACAAGCGTCATCAGCAGCACAACTCCATCGCGAAGCAGGTCGAAATTTTCGTACGCGTGCTTTGTCATATCCTTGTAAATCGCCTGATATTTTGGAATCACAAAAATGCTCAGTGTCGATACGACGGTCGCGATGCTGGCCGCAATTACAACAATGTATGTCCGGACGGCCGCAACACTGTCTGCCGGCCGGCGCTCCTGCTCCTCCTGCACAAGCCTTGAAAGCGCGTTGCCAAGGCTGCCGGATTCTTCAGCCACGGCGATCAGGCTTCGCTCGCGTGGCGGCAACTCCGGAAGGGCATGCTCAAGGCTCGACGCCAGCGAATTCCCCAACGAAAGCTGCTGCGCGATGCGCGTCAGCCGGCTGACGGTGATTCGTCCTTCAAAGCTGCTCGTGCGCAACATCCCCACCAGTGGCAGATTCAATCGAACCGCCTGCTCGATGCGCGACAGAACCAGCGCAACACGGCGCTGCCGAACGCCGGTCAGGATTGTCGGAAACGCGACAAACGCGAACACAAACAACCCGCCAAAGAAAATGATCCAGGCAAATCCCACGCTAAGACCCGCCTCCTGCAAAGTACCGGATGATCAAAAGGAGCGGCGCAAACAGTCCGTAGATCAATGTCGCAAAAATGCCGCCGAGTAGAATGAATAGCATCGGCCCGAGCACCGCCTGTATCGACGCGATGCGTATCTCGGCCTGCTGTTGATACATCAGCGCCAGATTGGCAAGGACCGCCGGCAGATCGCCTGAAGCCGACGCCATCGCGATGGCGGCATGCACGGTCTCGGGCAGTATTTGCATCGTCCCGTCGGAATCCGCCGGCACGCCGCGCAAAAGTGCATCGGCCAGCCTTTGCGTGTCGCGGACGATCGCCACTGAGCCGATGGTGTCGGCGGCGGTTGCCATCGCGGCCGGCAGATCCATCCCCGCATTCAGCGCAATCGCCGCCGCGTCACACCAGCGCGCCGCCATGCTGCGGCGCAATACGCCACGCAACAGCGGCACGCGAATGGCAATGCTTTCAAAAAAGGATTGGGCCTTTCCACGTCGTCCAAGCACACCGGCCACCACACCAACAATGACAGCGATTGATACGATAACAATACAGACCACCGGCATCGCCGCGCCGACCGCCAGCATACATCGCGTCAGCCACGGAAGCTCAATTCTCATATTGCCGATCAGCGTCGCAAACTGCGGCGCAACCCGCACCCCAAGGAATGTCAGCACAACCAGCGCCCCCGCGAGAATCATCGCCGGATAGGCGAACGTGCGCCAGAGCGCTCCGCGCAGCTTGCGGAGCAATTCCATGTGCCGTGATAGATTAAGCAGCATCGCCGACAGATTTCCCGAGGCAGCCCCAGCAGCGACAAGCCGGCCATACAGTGGTGGAAATTCGCTCTTGTGTGCGTCGAACGCCTGCTGAAGGTCAATCCCCTTTTCAAGGTCTGTCGCTACGGCGTTCACGGCACCGGCGAGTCGCTTGGAATGCATGTCGCGTGCGATGAGCCGCAGGCCACCCTCAACCGGCAGGCCCGCGCTGACGAGCTGGGCGAGCTGCTGGTTAAACGCGGCAAAGTCCGCCGCCCCGATCGGGCCCATGCGCCGCGCGCGGGTTCCCTGCGCCGGCGCAAGATGCATCACGCGCAGGTTCATCTCGCGAAGTGCTTCGCCGGCCGCCTCGGCGCTTGCCGCCTCCAGCGTGCCGCTGACGCTTCGTTCACCCGGCGTCTGCGCCGTGTATTCGTAGGACCGAATCGGTGATTCGTTTGCGTCGGGATTCATAAGGTGGTTCCGATTCAATCTGCCGGCCGGATCATCTCGCTGGGCTCTGGCGGCGAATAACGGGTCCGACTCATGCTGCGCCACATCGACACCGCAATCAGCAAAGCGTACAGAACGATCACGCCGACGCAAAATACCACCCGGCGTTTCGACATCACGCCCGCCGGCGCCCGCAAAGCGCCGCCCGCCGCCCGCGCGCCGGCAAGACCCGGATGGCTCCCACTGACCAGCGCCATCTTCCCAAGCTCGCGCGACAATGTCGCCGGGGCCGCTTCGATCACCTCATGCGCCAGCCATTCGCAAAGCGTCGCCGCCAGAACCACCGTGCCGCCGCGAGAGAGGACCCGGCGCAACTGGGCGAGCGCACTTTGAATCTGACGGCAGACACCCGCCGGCGAGATGCCGAGATCCCTGGCAATGTCGCGCTGCGGCCGGCCATCGAGAAAATGTTCGACAAGCATATTTCTCAGGCCTTCGGGCAACTCCAGCAGGGCCGCGTCGATCCGCGGCGAGATTTCCAGCCAGGCCCGGCGCTCGGCCTCGTCGTCCATCGCCGCACGGCGAAGTTCATCCAATTCGGCCTGGCTCGCAACTTCGCGGCCGCGGCGCGCACCCTCACTGCGCATCAAATCGATCGCGAGATTCGTCGCCACCCGATGCAGCCACGCCGGCAGAGATCCGGCCACCTCGCCGGGGCGCTTCAGAAGACGCAAAAACGCCTCCTGTGAAACATCCTCCGCCCACGCCGCGTTGTGCAGCACGCGATGACACGCGGAAAAAACCAGCGACGCATAGCGATGCACGATCTCCGCAAACGCCGCCTCGTCGCGATGACTGGCGTATCGAAGCAGAAGCGCTTGATCTGTAGAGGCGTTCATCATGCTGCGACCGGCTCGAAATAAGCCGCTCATTCCTATTGACGTCGCCGCCCGGGGCGCGTTTCAGGAATTTTCGGCGTCGCCGGAAAAAACGCGATCCTGCTCGTCAATATCGGTAATGCCTCGCGCGACAAGATCGCCCGCAACGTTGCGCAGCGATTGGTGGCCGGCCTGCAATCGCATCAATTGCATAAGCTCGGCGGCGTCCGCGCGGCGGAGAATCGCCTGACGGATGGGTTTATCGATCCGCATACACTCGGCCGCTGGTATTCGCCCCCGGTAGCTGCCGTCGCCCGCCGACTTGCGTCGCAAAAGCCGCTGCGCGACCACCCCCCAAAGCGCGCTGGCGGCGAGGTACGGTTCGAGCCCCATTTCGAGCAGCCGCGCCACCGCGCCGGCAGGGCTGGCCGCGTGCAGCGTCGAAATAAGGCGATGCCCGGAAAGCGCCGCCTGTAAGGCCAGCGACGCCGTCGCCGGATCGCGAATCTCGCCGATCATCAACACCTGCGGATCCTGACGAAGGATGCTCCGCAATGCGCGCTCGTAGCTGAGTTGCCCAAATGGCTGCACCTCAATTTGCGTCACGCCCGGCAGGTCGCGCTCGACCGGATCTTCCAAAGCGATGAGGCTCAGGCCCGGCGACATGGCGGCGATGTGTTGCAGCAACGCATAGATCGTAGTCGTCTTTCCGGAGCCGGCCGGCCCGGCCAACAGCAGCAACCCCGCATCCGCATGGGCGAAGTCATGGAGGCAATCCAGCACGCTCGTGGGCAGCTCAAGCTCCGCGAGCGTGCGCGGCTGAATCAATTCGGCCGGCAGCCGCAGCGCGGCGCGCGGCCCATGCGTGGTCGGCATGATCGCCAGACGCAGATCGATCGGCGTCGGCTTCTCATCAATATTGACGGTCATCGACACGCGCCCTTCCTGCGGGATGTCCATCCGGTAGGTCAGCAGCTTTGCCATGACCATAAGGCGCATCACGATCATCCGGCCGCCGACTGCATCGTGACGTGAAATCGTCTCAAGCAGGCCATCGACACGCAGGCGAATTTCCCACCCATCCGCGCCAGGCTCGATGTGTACATCCGATGCGCGCACGTCAACCGCGCGGGCGATGATGCCGTTGACGATCGCCTCTGCGTCAATAGTGGGAGATTGGCCCGCGGCGACATTCATAATCAATCAGACGGAATCGATGCCTTCCGATTGCCGCATGCGCTCAAGCCCGCAACTGCCATCATCCCGACTATTCGTGTCGCAGCGCTTCGATCGGGTTCATCTGGGCCGCCATCACCGCCGGGTAAAGCCCAAAGCCGATGCCGACGACGCCGCTGAAAACCAGCCCGACAACCACCGACCAGATCGCCACCGCCATCGGATAATTCTGCCCGGTTATGCTTCGCACCAGATAAGGCGATATCGTCGCCAGCGCGCAGCCAATCGTTACGCCGGCGATGCCGCCGCTAAGCGATATCACCGTCGTCTCGATCAGAAATTGCAGCGTAATGTGACGGCGCTTGGCCCCCAGCGCGCGACGAATGCCGATCTCGCGCGTGCGCTCGGTCACGCTCGCTAGCATGATGTTCATGATGCCGATGCCCCCCACCAACAGCGAAAAAGTCGAGATCGTTCCCAGCACGAGATTAAACATCTTCTGCTGCTGCTCGGCGGCGCGAAGAATCTCGATCGGCGCCTTAACCTCAAAATCCACCGGCCCGCTGTGCGTCCGCTGCAGCGCGTTTTCAGCGATCCCCGCCAGCATCTCAACATCCTCGATGTTCTTCGCCTGAAGCCAGATTTCCGACAGTTCAATGCGCTTTGCGTCAAAGGAGCCGGGGTTGAACTTGATGGTGATATCCTTAAACGCGTTTTGCGCAACGGTGAGCGGGAAGTAAATATCCTGGTCGATGTCGCGCTTGATGATCGTGCCGCCGGGGCGCAATCCCGTGCGCTCAAGCACCCCCACAACAATCAGCGTAATGATCCGCGACGTGCTCGATCCGACCTGAATCGGCTGGCCGATCGGATCGGAATAGGGGAAAAGCTGGGCCGCCGCCATTGCGCCCAATACGCAGACATGCGCGCCCGCGCCGCCATTGGCTTCATAGTCGAGGTTGTTGAAACACCTTCCTCGTGCCAGTTGAAGGTTGACCACCGGGAAAATGTCCGGCGTCGTCCCAATCGCATTGGCGTTTGCGCGATTGTCGCCGCGAACGACACGCTGCTCGGTGTCCCGTAGCGGCACGACCACAGCCACGCCCGCGTCGCGAAGCGCTTCCATTCGCGTCAAATCGGCCCGTCGCAGACCGTAATCCAAAATCCGCTGACTGCGCTGGCTGGCATCATTGCTCGCGGCCGGCGGCACCGACCGCAGCAGGATATTCCGCGCACCAAGCTGGTTCATCTGCTCGATCGCGGCGCGCTTGGTCCCTTCGCCGATCGCCACCATCATGATGAATGACAATACGCCAATGACGATCCCCAGCGACGTCAGCGTACTGCGCAACTTGTGCAGCCGCAGATTGCGCAGACCGAGCAGAATCGTTTCGATGAAAAATGCGAACATGCGCGCCTTCGGATTATAGCGATCTGCCGGCCGTTGGGGCGAACCGTGCCCGCTGGCCAATCGTTCAGCCCAGATCGACGTCGGCGATCCGATGGCGGGCAATGTGCATCAGCGATTGATCGATGAATGGCCGGGTGTTTTCCCATGGCGCCCAGACGACCAGCCGCTGGCGATCTTTGGAGATGCCCGCAACCAGATCAACCGCGCCAACCACCGCACGCAGCCCGCGATGTGGCGATTGATATTGCGTGACAAGTGGATCGTCGAATCCGACACAGAAGATCGGCCCATCTTCG
>JBBQCK010000026.1:0-10815 GCA_038318605.1 Tepidisphaerales bacterium
ATCCTTTAGTCGCGGCGCCTGGTGGCTGGCGATGTAGAGAATCGGCGCATCTGTCCAATCGGCCCAGCCTGTCTTGAGACTGACGACCTGCCAATTGAGTGGGCGTTCGAGTTTTCGGGAGGCATAGTGCGTAAGGTTCGCCAGATCGCGCGGGCGATTGGCCCAGAACGCGCCGGGCGCGTTGCCGCCGCCGAGCTTGTCGTCGCCGAATCGCAATTTATTGGCCAGCACCGGGTGCCGCCCGCGCGCCAGGAAAAGCACCGCATAGGCGGTTTCGATCAGCGCATCGTTAACTTGGTCGTTTCGAGCGAACGAACCATCCGTTCGCTGATTTTGCATGACCTTAACGCTCAGTTCGCGATACCAGTCGTGGGTTCCAAAATGTTTAAAGCCGCTGGCCAGTCCAACGCGTTCGAGCGCGAAAAGGTTGTAACCGTGATAGACGGTTTTTCCCGCGGAGGTGTTTACGGCGGTGTCGCCCGATTCGAGCCACGCCAGCGCCTTGATCAGCGGCGAGGCGTATCCCTTGCCGGTTCGGGCATCCAGATAGTCATGGGTAATCAGCAGCGACGCCGTACCGGCGCAGCCCATCGCAAAATACCCGTCAGCCGAACCGGCGCTGTATGCCCAGCGTCCATCGGGCAACTGGCAGGAAGCCCAATGCGCTTCGACATCGCGCCAGTATTGCTCGGGCACCGCGACGCCGGTTTCAGCGCCTGCCCACACGCCCATCACACCGTATTGGGAGTTACTGTTATCCCACGGAAATATCGGATCGGGCGCATCGGGCGTGAGATTCGTCCGGCCGGGAATGGTGACGCGCTGGTTTGGCATCGCGCCGGCGCTCGGGAGGGTCGGCCCGAAATTGGGCGGCCGGCCACCCCCCATCTCGCGCCCAAATCGATCGTGTATGCCATCGTAGAGAACCCCATCGCGCCGCCGCGATTGATCGATGTAGAACATAGCCTCCTTACCCGGCATCGCCGCGCCAAGGGGATTAACGCCGCGCGTTGCCGGCAGCGCCTTTCCTGATGGCGCGACATTGGGCGGCGCATCCGCCGGGGGTTGCTGGTCGCTGCCCGGCGCGGGTGCTTCGCGCCGCGCGGCGCTCGTCCAGCGGTTGTCGTAGGTGTAAGCGCCCTGGTTGGCCGCATTAATAAGCCAATCGACATCCGCTTTCAGCGCGTCGCGATCTTCCGGGCGATCGTAAACGGCCAGCGAAGCCGCTCGCAGCGAACGCGCGTACGTCAGCGGCGCACCCTGCGGCGCATCCGCCTCGGCCATGAGCAGATGCCCTTTCATCCGGTCGATCATCGGCGGAATTGTTCGGCCGCGAATGTTCAATCGCTCATCCTGAATCGACTGCGACGCCTGCAAAAGCGCATAGACACAGAGCGCGTTGATGCCCGCATGATAGCTTTCGCTGAAATCGCGGCCGGCGTCGATCTCATCATTTTTCATATGCGCCAGCAAGAATGCCGCACCGCGCTGAATCGATCGTTCAATCGCTGCGTCGGTCGATGCGCTGGCGAGCAAAACGCCCGGCCCGCGCCCGATGGCCGCGCCCGCCGTAGCCAGGGCACCAACTTGTGGCTGCGTCGCCCACGGCGGCGGCGGGGCGGACGGGTCAATCACCCGCGGCGCAAGATCCCATGGCGCGCCTTCGGCGATGGCTCGGCCGGTTGTGGGCGGGTTTGCAGGTTTGGTGACCGCGAGGCGCGTCGCCGGTTTCGTAGTCGTCGCGATGGAGGCGGGTTTTGTGGCAGGGGTCAATGCACCCGCATACGGCGTCAGCGGGACAGCCGGATCGGGTGCCGGCGGCGAAGTGCGCGGTGCCGGCGATTCCATTCGCGCCAGCAACATGGCGTATATGTGATCCTGGCTCTGCTTGGCGCGATCGAGCAATTCCCAAAGCTGCGCCTCGCGAACACCCTGCTTCTGCGCCAGCCGCTTAATGCCCAGCTCAGCCGCCATCAGTTGCAGCCGGCGATATCGCTCGTGCGCCTCGGCAAGCCGGCCATCAATGGCAAGCGACTCGGCCTCGTTTTTGACGGCAAGCATCTGCGTAAACGTCGGCCATCGCTCGCCGCCCGCGGAGTCTGGCCCGGGCAAAAAAGCCGCCGCATGAATGACCGCCCAGATCATCACACCCACAAGCAGCCCAACGCCAGCGATTGCGCACAGTGTCCAGACCATCGCGCCGCCGCGACGGCGGACGGCACCGTCCGCCGTACGACGAGCAACGTGAATGAACGAATGGACCATAGGCGCGACTCAATTCGCGAAAACCGCACGCGATCCCGCATTGGGTGCGGCAATCGCCACCTCGCTAATGATACCCGGGTTGAACCGAGCCGGCGCGCCAAGACGCGGTCTGCGGCGGAAGTTCTCTGCACCATTTTGGCTGCTTTGGATTGGTTGTTGGATGCTTCGGCTGCGAGCAGCAGAAGGCAGCGACATCGGTTGGTCGTTTGCGCCTCAGACAACTGGGTGTTATACTACGTCCGGAACTGCATGCCGAACCCTGCTTTCAAATGCTCTCGCTGCTGCTATAGCGCGGTGCGGGCCGCCGGGGCGCGGTATTGCCCGCGTTGCGGGTGGCTTGAGGGGACGGCGGCGGATCAGCAGCCAATTGAACTGAACGTGGCAGGTGGGCCTATTGTAGTACGCGACCTGCTGGCGGCGGGGGAGGTATGCAATCTTTACCGATGTTCAACGCAGCGTGGCGACGGAGTTTTCAAGATCGCGCGGGAAGCGGGGGACAATGGTCATGTTATCGCGCAGTCCCATGTGCTCCGTCGCCTGCATGAGGCCGACGCGGTGGGCAAGTTCACGCCGTTTCTACCGCGCGTGGCGCAGAGCGTGAGTTATTCACATTCCGGCAGCGAGCCGGCCAGAGTGGCGTCGGTGCTCGAGTATCACGACGGTGTGGTCGGGCCAGACAGTCTGTATACGCTGGAGCGCGTGCACGAAGTATACCCGACCGGGATCGATGCGCGCGACATGGCGTGGATGTGGCGGCGGTTGCTGACGATCCTGGGGTTTGTGCATCAGCAAAGTCTGGTGCATGGCGCAGTGATGCCGGACCACGTTCTGATCGAGCCGCGCGAGCACAAGCTGATTTTGATTGGATGGTGCGGTGCTGTAGCCATCGGCGCAAGGCCCGTGGTGCACCCGAGTCGCTGGACAGAATGGGCGGCTCGAAGCGAACTGGCATCGCCAACGACGGACCTTGCGGGTGCGGCGAGGACGATGTTGTATGTCCTTGGCCCGACGGTTGATCCGGCGATTGCGCGTCATCTTGACCGCGCTTCCGAGGCGATGTCTGATGCATGGGAATTATTGAATGATTTTGACCGATTGATTGAAGCGCTCTGGGGTCCGCGGCAGTTCCGGCCGTTTGTCATGCCCGCCCCGGTCTGCGATTAAGAGGAGCGACACAATGGGAAATGGAGTATGGTCGGCCACGAGTTTCTTCGATCGTGCAGCGGCCAAAGCGGCTTCTGGCAGAGATACGTTTGATTACAGCGCTGATGCCAAACGTTCGGGCGTTTTGCGCGCCCATCAGACGCTCGATCCTTACGGATTGGGGGTACGTCAAAGTCGCGACAGCGACGAGCATCCGGACTCCAACGCGATTTTCATAAGTCTGGACGTGACGGGCTCGATGGATCGGGTGGTGCGCGCCATCCATCGCGACCTTCCGCACCTGCACGAATTGTTGCTGGGTCATAAATATATTCCCCACCCGCAACTTCTGTTCGCGGCCGTTGGCGATGCCACCTGTGATCGGGTGCCGCTCCAAGTGGGGCAGTTTGAGTCCGACAACCGCATGGATCAGAACCTGGAAAATATGATCCTTGAGGGGGGCGGCGGCGGTCAGAGCACCGAGAGTTATGAACTCACTCTGTATGTTGCCGCGCGTCATACCTCCATCGACTGTCATGAAAAACGAGGCCGCAAGGGATATCTCTTCATGATTGGCGATGAGATGGCCTACCCATCTGTGCAAAGGGCGCACGTTCACAAGCTGGTCGGAACCGATCCGCAGGGCGATATCCCGCTGCGCCAGATTATCGCTGAGGCGCGGGAAAAATATCATTTCTATTTCGTCATCCCCGGAGGTGCCGCGCATGGCGGCGATCAGACCATTTTGAAGTTCTGGCGTGAGCAGATCGGTCAGGAAAATGTGCTGACGCTTGAGAACCCCGACGACACGTCGGAGTGTATCGCGATGACGATTGGCTTGAATGAGGGTGTGATTGCAATCGACCAGGTCCAGCAACACATGGCCGGGCGCGGCAAAGCCAGTGGCGTGATCCAGCGCGTACTGAAGGCGATCGGGAATCTTTTCGGAGGAGGCTCGCCGCCAACCACAACCGGGTCGCGGCGCTTATGAATCGCCGCGCGATTCAGGTTATCGACCTCGGGTTTGGTGACAGCGGCAAGGGAGCGATGGTCGATCATCTGGTCCGCCGACACGCGGCGGAACTGGTGGTTCGTTTTAACGGTGGCCCGCAGGCGGGTCACAATGTTGTCACTCCCGAAGGCCGGCATCACACATTTGCCCAGTTTGGCAGCGGCTCTTTCATGCCTGCCGTGCGCA
The DNA here is from genome assembly GCA_038318605.1 of Tepidisphaerales bacterium. Taxonomy (GTDB): domain Bacteria; phylum Planctomycetota; class Phycisphaerae; order Tepidisphaerales; family Tepidisphaeraceae; genus JBBQCK01. The sequence continues at coordinate 4,607 of JBBQCK010000026.1, forward strand.
CACTTCTGTCTCGCTTCATGCTTGTCGAGCCGTATGCCATGGTCAACGAGGCGGCACATCTCACATCGGTCGGTGTGGCGGATGTCATGTCGCGAACGATCATTGACGAGCGATGTCTGGTCATCGCGCCGCCTCAACAAATTATGAATCGGATTAGGGAGCGTTCCCGCGGCGACGCCGCGCACGGCACCTGCGGGATGGGCGTCGGCGAATGCATGGCCGACTGCATCGCGGCGCCGGCGATTTCGCTGCTCGCCGGTGATCTTCACAACCGGTCGAACCTGCGTCGAAAGCTGGTGGATATGTTCGAATACACCCATGCCGGCGCGACGGACCTGCGAGCGTGGGCGACGGCGGAGGAACTGCGCGTCTTGGATGACCCGGGCTGGATTGACACGGCACTGGGCGTTTATGAGGAAACTGCGCAACGCGCGAGAATTCTACCCGCGGATCGTATCAACAGGATTTTACGGGAGGCGGCATGCGTCATATTTGAGGGTGCGCAAGGTGTGCTGCTGGATGAGCGGTACGGTTTTCATCCGCATACAACGTGGAGCAGTACGACCTTCGAAAATGCCGACGCGTTGCTCGACGAATCAGTGCACCAGGGAGAACGACGGCGAATTGGCGTCATGCGCACATACATGACCCGCCATGGGAGCGGCCCGCTGGTGAGTTATGACGAGGAATTGCAGCAAAGATTGGCCGAGCCACACAATAACGACAACGGGTTTCAGGGACGATTTCGGCGAGGCGTGCTGGACTTGGTCATGCTGCGGTACGCGATCGACGCATGTGGAAACGTCGATGAACTGGCGGTGACGCATTTGGATCAATTGAATAGTCTGCCCGGGCGCGCCTGCAGCGCCTATGAAATGGATGGACGCAAACGGCAGTCAATTCCACTGACGGAAAATGACGGTACCCATGCACTAACGCAGCGTATTTCAAGAGCAAGTCCGGTGCATCAGGCGTGGCCGGTCGAAAATGAAGACGCAACAGTCGCGGCGATCGAAAACGCACTTGGGATCTCCGTGCTCCACCGATCTCGCGGGCCGAGACATTTCGATAAGACGTCAAGTAAGGCGTTTTCAAGCCATCGGGCAGGTGCGCGACGCCCGAGGAGTGTCTGACAGGGCCGAAACCAGCCGACCGCCAAACCATCATCAAAACTGTGACATAGCCGTTGATATTCTTTCCGCATTCGCGATTTGCCGTGCCGGCCATGTGCCCATCTATGGTTTTTGCGTTGACCGAAAACGACCGGCCGCAGCAGGATGCTGTCATGAGGCATGTGCGTATTCGTCGGCACGGTCTATTCACGCCCTTGGTCGAATCCGGTTCGGTGCAGGCGGCATCCATGGTGCTGCGTCCAGGTGAATCGTCGTCCGATGAGCCCGAGAATGAGCATCCACGATCGGAGCAGTGGGTGTTTGTAGTCTCCGGCACCGGCAAGGCGCGCGTCGGCGGGCGCTCGATGCGGATCAGGGAGGGTTCACTGCTCCTGATTGAAAAAAGAGAGCGCCACCGAATCACCGCCACTGGGCGGGCGTCGCTGGTGACACTGAATTTTTACGCCCCGCCGGCCTATGGAGCGGACGGTCAGGTGAAGCCGAGCGCGCGGCGGAGGTGAAAACCCGCGAGAGAATGCGGCCACCCAAACGACGGGCTTGCGGGCGAGGGATATAAAGTGATCATGTTGCCTCTACGCTCGATTCGGCCCGGATCGTGATTAAACTGAAGTCTCAGCCGTGGCTTAGACGCTTCTGGCAGCCCAACGCGTCGAAGAGCGAGATGAGTTTCGCATAAGGAGTAGTTATGCGTCTCAATGCATTGGCCGTGGCCCTGATTCTCGCCGTAGCGAGTTTGATCGCCCGCTCCTCACCGGCCGGCGAGCCCAAGCCGGAAGGGGCCGGCGTGGTTGCAGCTCGCGTATCGCTCTACCGCGATGCCGCTGGAAAGCGGGTCGAGCGCGAGGTGACGATCAACGATGAAGCGCGCATCCGCACACTCGTGGGATTTCTGCCGGGCGTCGGCTCAGGACGTACTTCCAATAGTGCCGCCGCATGGGAGGCCGACGTCGTGATCATGCTGACGCGGGCGGATGGCTCGCAGATTCGGGTGTCGAGTAATTTCGAATCCTGGAGCGAAGGCAAAGGCGACTGGGACGTCGAAGCGGGTTTTGAGCAGTTCGTGCGCGGGCTTTTCCCGTGATCCAAAAACATTCAGCACTCGACGCGGCCCCGCGCTGAATCGCGCTGGGTTTTACCTACAATGAATCCGCCGTGCCCGATTCGAATCTCATCAGTCCGCGTATGCAAAGGTTGCTGGAGGCCGAACTTTGGCAGGGTGAGCGCGTGGTTTGGAGTCAGCAGCCTCGACCTGCAGAAATGTCGCGCAAGTCGGTTGGACTATTTCTAGTCGGCGTTTTCCTTTGTTCGCTCGCCCTGTTGTTCTCTATGGGAAACAACGCCTATCGCCCCGGGACCAGGAATTACTTTTCATTGTTCCCCGATGTCCTCGGAACAGTGGTTGTACTCGTCGCTGGTGCCGCACTTCTGTCGCCGGTTTGGGCGAATTGGAAGGCCCGGCAGACGGTTTACGCCATCACCGACCAGCGGGCGCTTCTTATTGCTGCGCCGTGGCGGCGGACCATTTATTCATTCGTTGGCCAGCACCTCGTTGACATCCACCGAGTCGAGGACGGCCGCGGCCGAGGCGACATCGTGTTTCAGCGGCAGGCGGTTTCAGGAAGGCGAGGCGATTCGTACTACGATGTCGGATTCTTCGGAATCGAGGGTGTTCGCGAGGTCGAGAACCGTTTGCGTGTGCTCTATGCCAAGACAACGGCGAGTTGATGTGCTCCAAGAGATTTTCAGCTTTTAAGCAGTCTTGCCGGTTGGTGAGCAAGTCGTTCACCACGTCACAAGACCTCCATTTTGGGCCGCTGATTTGATTATCTGCCGTACGGGGAATGACCCGAAAGCTGAGTTTGTTCCGCCCGTTCGCTTGTGAGCGGCTGTTTCACGCTCGCAAATGGCTTGGCCGGTCCTTTTGCGAAGGGGTTTTGCGCCTATAATCCGCCCTGCCCGGTTTTGGTCCCCCTGAAAGGAGTCCGGCGTTGCCCGAACGGTTTTTGGTTGAAACATTGCCCAGCGGCCTGACGTTGCTGGGAGAAAAGATGGCCGGCGTGCAGTCGGCCGGGATGACGCTGCTGACGCCGGCAGGGGGCGCCAGCGATCCCCTGGGGGCGAGCGGGTCTGCAACCGTGCTTTCTGACCTCGTTTTACGCGGTGCGGGATCCCGCAATAGCCGGGAATTAACCGACTATCTCGATTCCCTGGGGCTCCAGCGCTCCAGCAGTGTTGGCACCCATCACACCCGGTTCGGTTGCGCCGCACTGGCCCGGCGGGTGATCGAGGCGCTGCCGACTTATGCCGATATCTTGCGGCGACCTCATCTGCCGGCCGACGGGTTTGAGGCGGCGCGCGATCTGTCGCTACAATCAATCGCCGGTATTCAGGATGATCCGCGCCACACCGTACTGATCCGGCTGCGCGAAGCGCATTTCCCGCCCCCATTTGGCCGCAACACGATGGGTAAGGCGGAGGATTTGGAAAAATTGACGCTGGAGGCCTGTCGCGCCGATTGCGCCGAGCGTTACACGCCACGCGGATCGATTCTGGCGATTGCCGGCGATATCGAGTTTGGCGAGTTGCGCGACGCGGTTGCATCCGCATTCGCCGGTTGGGAGGGCGCAACCGAGCGAATCGTTAAGCCCGGGCCGATTTCGCCGCATCGCGTTCACGAACATTATGAATCGGAACAGACGCATATCGGCCTGGCCTGGCCGGCGATTGAGGAGACCGATCCGGAGTATTACACGCTCCGGCTGGCGCTCGAGGTGCTGTCGGGGGGCATGTCCGGCCGGCTTTTCACCGAAATTCGCGAGAAGCGCGGTTTGGTTTACAACGTTTCGGCGGGGTATTCGTCGCTGAAGGACATCGGCGCGATTTTCGGCTACGCGGGCACGAGCAACGATCGCGCGCAGGCGACGCTGGACACGTTCATCGACGAGGTCCATCGGCTCGCTGAGGGGATCAGCCAGGCGGAGTTGGATCGCGCAAAGACGGGCCTGAAGGCCGCCACAATCATGCAGGGGGAAAGTTCCAGCGCCCGCGCCGGGGCAATTGCCTACGACTACTTCATTCGCGGGCGGATTCGCGGGCTGGAGGAAATAAAGGCCGCCATCGACGCTGTGACGTTGGATCGTGTGAACGCCTGGCTGAAAAACAATCCGCCGGGGCCATTTACGATCGTTACGGTCGGGCCGAATGAATTGAAGATGCCCCAGGCGTGAAGCGCCGATTTTTCCCGCGGACGCCGAGGAACCGAACCCCATGCCCCTGACGTTTCACCATCATCAACTTCCCAACGGACTGGACATCGTCGCCGAGGAGAATCCAGACTCTCACTCGACGGCGCTTGGGCTGTTCGTCAAGACCGGTTCGCGCGACGAGACGCCCGCAATCAATGGTGTTTCGCACTTTCTCGAACACATGATGTTCAAGGGTTCGGACCGTTATACCTGGGAGGATGTGAATCGCATCTTCGATGAGATCGGCGCACGCTACAACGCATTCACGTCGCAGGAATTGACGGCGTATTACGCGAACGTGCTGCCGGAATTCACCGAGCGGGCGATGGAGCATTTATCGCATCTCCTTCGGCCGGCGATTCGTCAGAAGGATTTTGACACTGAAAAAAAGGTGATTCTCGAAGAGATCGCCATGTATCTCGACGATCCCGGCCATCGGCTGTACGAGCGGGCGATGGAGGAATATTACAAGGGGCATCCACTGGCGATGAGCATTCTCGGGCCTGCTCAGACAATTCGCGATCTCGAGCGGGATGCGATGGTGGACTACTTTCAATCACGCTATGGGCCGGGAAACATGGTCCTGAGCGCAACGGGGAGAATTGACTTCGGCCAGATCGTCGATTTGGCGGAGAAATACTGCGGCGGCTGGAAGCGCGTGAATGCGCGGCGCGATGGCGATGCGCCGGCCGGCCGCCCCGGCGATTTTCAGATGAGTGACGCGAAGCTCAATCGCCAGTACACCGTCGGCCTGACGCCTGGGCCGAGCGCGCAGGATGAGCGCCGCTTCGCGGCGCGGGTGTTGTCGGATGTGATTGGCGACGGCGAGGGTTCGCGCTTTTACTGGACGCTGGTGGACAACGCCATCGCGGAGGATGCGGATTTCGCGTTTTACCCCGCTGATGGCGTGGGCACGTTTGCGTTGTCGCTGGTGACCGATCCGACAAGGTCGGCCGAGGCCCGGGTAATCGCGCTGGCGGAATTGGATCGCGTACGCAGCGATTTGAATGACGCGGAGGTCGAGAGGGCAAAAAACAAAATCGGCAGTTCGATCGTGCTGCAGGGAGAAAGCCCGCTGGGGCGGATGCGAAACATCGGCTCGCAATGGATTTACAACCGCGAATACCGCTCTCTTGGGCAGGATATGGCGACCCTGATGTCGATCACGCCCGATTCGCTGCGGGCGCTGATGAATGATTTTCCGTTTGATCCGATGACGCTGGTAACGCTCGGGCCGCCTGAAGCAGGCTCCGATACTGCGGAACCAGCCCCTGATCCTGGCCAGGCGTGAGTGTCGGCACGCTCGGCGCGGATTGATCCGCGGCGTTGCCATCGCGTGGTTCGACGAGCATCATCACGCGGCGCTGCCGCTGCTGCGATCGCAAAACGCCGACGGTGTATTCCGCGGTAAAGATATAGCGGTATCCATCCGCCTCGGTGAAATATACGACATCGCCGATGACCAGATCGGCAGCGGCGGGGATTGGGGAAAGTTCGCCGATGCGCTCGGCAAGCTGGAAGCGATCTCCTGCGACGTAGCTCATTTTCGCTTCTCGTGCGAGCTTTTGAATCTGGCTCGATCGACGACGGACGCGCCGGGCGACTTCGATGCGCGCCACCAGACAGATCGCCAGCGATCCGACGAACAGAATCACCGGCGCGTGTTGAAACAGATTGTCCATGGCACACGGAAAGTGGCGCCGGCAACTATTTTGGCTGCGTTGTGGGGTTCGCGGCGGGCATCGGGTAATCAATTCCGTAGGCCGGCGCCGGCGGCAGCAATGCCTGTCGAATCCATCGCGATGCAATCTGGTACTGATTGGATTGATCC
>JBBQCK010000027.1:0-10800 GCA_038318605.1 Tepidisphaerales bacterium
ATGGACACCTTCAAGGAAAAGCAGGCGTTTGAAGACCTCTACTCACGCGGCAACGCCCCGTGGGAAGTCTGGAAAACCCCGAAAACCACAACAATTCTGCGCCCGGCCGCCACGCCACCGTTGCGCGTGGCCAACTGAACATTCGCCGCAACAAACGCCGCTCATCGACTGTCCAGACGCCGCCCATGCTCCCCGCGATAAAAACCCTTCTCTGCCTCGGCGCCCATTGCGACGACATCGAAATCGGAGCCGGCGGCACGATCATGCGCCTGCTGGCGGAAAACCCGGGCCTGGCGATTCATTGGGTCGTTCTAGGCGGAATGGTTCCCCAGCGCGTGGCCGAAGCGCGTGCCGGCGCGGACCTGTTTCTCTCCAGTTGTGAACATCGAAACATTGTCATTAAGGAATTCCGCGACTCGTTCTTTCCCTACCAGGGGGAATCGATTAAGGAGTTTTTCGAGGAGCTGAAGCGCGACATTCCAAATCCAGATCTCATTCTCACCCATTATCGCGATGACGCACATCAGGATCATCGCCTCACTCGCGACTTCACCGCCAACACCTGGCGCGACCATGCCATCTGGGAATACGAAATTCCCAAATATGATGGCGATCTCGGCCGGCCCAATCTCTACGTCACGCTCCCGAACGAAATCGCCGATCGAAAATCCGCCCATCTCATGCAAGCCTATCCGTCGCAGGCGCGCCGCCATTGGTTTACGCCCGATACGTTCCTGGGCCTGATGCGCGTGCGCGGAGTGGAGTCCGGGCCGCGCACCCATTACGCCGAGGCGTTTCATTGTCGCAAGGTCGTTCTCTGATCGCAGTCGTCGGCCGCCATTCATACGCTCACTCATTCATTCGATCGGTGTTGCCAGATCCATGCCCTCTTCCCCGGCGCGATTCACCCGCTTTGATACCCTGTACGCCTCCATCTCATCTGCCGGATGCGGCCGAAGGCAATTCACGACTTCCGACGACGGAACATCCCGATCCAGCCATTGATCGTAATTCTCGCGCGCCAGGATCACCGGCATCCGGTCGTGAATCGGTTTGACGACAGCGTTTGGAGTCGTGGTAATGATCGTGCACGTATCCACCGGCTCAGCGCCTTCGCCCGGTTTCCATCGCTCCCACAGTCCGGCGAACGCGAAGATTCGATCATCCTTGAAATGAAAGAACCACGGCTGCTTGCCGCCGCCCGATGGATCGGCCTTCCACTCGTAAAACCCGTCGGCCGGTATGAGACATCGTCGGCGCTCAAATGCGGATCGAAACATCGCGCGATCCGCCAGTGTTTCTGCCCGTGCATTGATCGGCTGCGCTTTGGGCGTGTTTTTGGTCCACGACGGAATCAATCCCCATTGCGCAAAATCCAGCGTCCGCTTACCCTCGCGATTGACCCGCACCACTGGAATTTGCTGCGAAGGCGCCACATTGAAATGCGGGCGTTCCGTGAACTCCTCAAACAACGAACCACTCATTGCATTCAGCGCGTTTCGGACCACGTCCGCCCGCCGCAATGTATATCGCCCGCACATATCTCGATGGTAGACGCTGCCGCGTGCCGGGCAAACCGGCCGATCGCGGCACGCTGAGGCGCCGTGCGCAATTCATGTTTTGACGTGCGGGCTTCCAAGGCCGCACTTGCACCGCGCACGATGGCATCCCAAGTGCGGACATTTGGCCCACACCCATTCGTTTTCATCGGCCGGCCTTGCCGATAACTTCCCGATATGAACGTCGTGCTCATTGGATATCGCGGCAGCGGCAAAACCACCGCCGGGCGGCTTTTGGCCGATCGGCTCTGGCGGCCATTCGCCGATCTCGACGAGCGCATCGTCGCCCGCGCTGGATGTTCCATTCGCGAGATTTTTGACCAGCAGGGGGAGGAGGCGTTTCGCGCCATGGAATCCGCCGAGCTGGCCGATCTGCTTTCCCAAGATGACCAGATTATCTCACTCGGCGGCGGGGCGATCCTTCGAGAACACAATCGCTCGATGCTCGCCGCCCCAACCGCCGCCGCGCGTGTGATTTATCTCCGCTGCGAGCCGGACGAGCTGCATCGCCGCATCCATGCCGACAGCGCAACCGCCGCCGCCCGCCCTCCGCTGACCGCACTGGGCGGCGGAATCGACGAGATCACGCAACTGCTCGCGCTCCGCGAGCCCCTCTATCGCGCCGTCGCCAACGCCGAACTCGACGTCACCCACCTGACGCCGCAAGAGACGGTCGTGTATCTTGCGAGGATGGTGTAAGAGGACGGTGTAAAAAGTTGCTTCCGATTCCAGCTTCCATCCCCATGCCGCATCTCATTTACACCCTCTTCTTCTTCATCCTCGGCGCGTGCGTCGGGAGTTTTCTCAATGTCGCTGTGGGGCGGTTTCCTTGGGATGATGATGACCCTCGCTGGTTTCCCTGGCTGCGGGCGCTCTCATCGCCTCCTTCGCATTGTCCCAAATGCCAGCACCCATTGGCGTGGTATGACAACATCCCCGTCTTCGGCTGGTTTTTGCTTCGCGGCAAATGCCGATACTGCACGCAGCCGATTTCATTTCGCTACCCGACCATCGAGGCGCTGACCGGGGCGCTCTTCGCCTTTTACTATGTGATGTTTTTCATCCTGCACATCGGCCCGCCCGCGCCCGAGGCGATGGCAACCGGTGTCGATCTTTTTAACCGCCAGACCTACGCGCCGATCTTTCCCACGACGATCGCCGACGATTGGCCGCTCTATGCGATGGTGGCGTTCCTCATCGCCTCATTGATCGTCGTCACATTGATCGACATGGAGTTTTTCATGATCCCGCTCAGCCTTCCCTGGCTGATGGCTCTCGTCGGATGCGTCGGCCACGCATTGACCGACACGCGCCACACCCCCGGCGCGCTCTGCGTGCCTGCCCGCGGGCCGTATGCCCTTCTCGGTGCGCTGGCGGCCGGCGGCGCGGCGGGGCTGCTGGTGAGCATTGCGTTGCACCGGGTTGGCTGGCTGCGCCCCAGCTTCGCCGACGGCGAGCCCCTGCTTGAGATCGATCGCGAGGCGCATGCGCAGGAGGTGCAACTGGCAAAGGCCGAAGGCCGCGATCCGCCGCCCGAGCCGCGCCTCTATACCCGCGCCGAAATCCGCCGGGAAATCTCGCAGGAAATGATCTTCCTCATGCCGCCGATGGTTGGTGCAATCGCCTGGGGGCTTCTGACCACCCGCGTGAATCCGCTGCGCGATGCGTGGGTGCCGCTGCTGAAGATCGACTGGTTCTCCGGCCTGCTCGGCGCAATGCTCGGCGCACTGATCGGCGCGCTCTTCGTCTGGCTGGCCCGCATCCTGGGCACGCTGGGCTTTGGCAAGGTCGCCATGGGACTGGGTGATGTGCATCTCATGTTCGGCGTCGGCGCCATCATCGGCGCCGGCCCGGCGGTGCTGGCGTTTTTTCTCGCGCCCTTTGCCGGCCTGGTCTACGGCCTTTATCGCGTCGTCAGCCGTGGCAAATGGGAACTGCCGTTTGGCCCTTACCTCAGTCTGGCGTCGGCGGCGGTCCTGCTCATCTACGCCCCCGTCGCCGACTATCTGGCCCCCGGCTTCGCGGGTCTTTTACTCTGGATCACTTCCGCTTCTCAATAGCACCGACGGCGACCGCCCCATGCCCATCACTTCCGATAGTTCCGACAAAGCCTGATGCGCCGGCCATCGCCTCCACCCGAAGACGCCGTATAATTCAAGAATGACTGAGCCCGATCCAACCCCACCTGCTTCCGCGCCGACCCTGCCGGAAGCCATCTCCGTGCCGGGTTTTTCCGGTGGTCCGAATCCTGCACTCGCGCCGACTCCTGCACCCGCTCCGACTCCGGCATTCACTGCGACTTCTGCACCAACGCCGGCTCCTGCACTCGCGCCCGATCCCGCGCCCACCTCGCCGCGTGCCGGTTTCACCGGATCGTGGTTTCATTCGATCGTACTATTTGTGAGCGGTTCGGCTCTGGGCTGGCTGACGATCCTGCTCTACACGGCCATGAAGCCGATCATTCAGCCGTCGGAAGTTCTCGCCGCCACCGCCGGCGTCCTCTTTCTGGCATTGCTCGCGCTGGCGCAGATCGCCAGCGCCATCGCCGACGTTGTCCTGCGCATCCGTCGATTGCGGGCGATGCGGCAATGAATTGTTACCCGACTCAACCCTCCGTGCCGCTCGGCGCTGCTTCGCGGACTGGCATCGCGTTCATTGCCCGCATCGCGTTCAGTATCGGCGCGGCCCTGACACCGCTGTCAATGCTCGCGGTGCTGCCCGCCTTCGCGGCGCAAGCCGCGCCCGCCTCCAACGCCGGTCCCACCGTCACCGCCGAGTTTCTCCTGGGCGATTATTTCAAGCCCGGCCGCGCCGTGCCGGTGCGGCTGCACATCGATCTTCCCAACGACTACAAGGAGGCCCGCTTCTTCCTTCGCGCCGACGCCGCCATCACCACCCTGCTGATCGTCAATCGCGGCCGGGCCGATGCGATCGTCCCCTGGATTTTGTATGACGACCCTGCCGATGCCTCCTGGAAGTTCGTGAGCGATTCCGCCTCACTGCCCCGCCATCCGCTGCCCCGCCATCCGATGCACCAACCGGCCGGGCCGCTGGTGGCGACCGTCGGCCTTTTGGCCAGCGACATTCCCTTCGCAGCGCTGGTCGGTTCGGCCCATCCGATTGTCATCGAACGGGATGAATCCGATCCGCTGCCCGGCCCGCCCGAGGCATGGGAAGCGCTCGATGCCCTGGTCATCGATCGATCGCGTTTGCCCGATGCCCATGTGCTCTCGCGCTGGATCGAGGCGCTGCTGCCCGGCGGCACGATCATCGCGGTGCGCGGCGGCGATCGGCCCGATCCCCGCTGGCCCTGGCGTCAGGAGGGGGCGTTCTGGGTCGTTCGACCGGCGGCCGATCTGCCGGCGTTTTTGCCCTACACCCAAAAGCCCTATGCCTCGGTTCATCGCCAGCCCACCGACTGGCCGGCGGCCTTTCGCTGGCGCATCGTGCTCTTTGCGGCGCTGTCGGGGTTAACTCTGCTTCTGGCGTCGCTGCTGCGCTGGCGATTTCGCGCCCTGGCCGGCGTGGCGGCGTCGATCGTCATCGCCCTGACGCTGGTCTGGTGGTGGCATCGCCAGACGCCCGTCCGCCAACAGGGGGGCGCGGTGCTCGTGCTCGAGCCGGGCCTGGCCACCAGCGACAGTTGGGCCTTTCAGGTCACGGCCAGCAAGGCCGAAGCAGAGACGATCTGCGCCGGCCTGCCCCATCCGATCTTTTCCAGCTCCCGCCATCGCCGCCAAACCATCATGTCGCTGCTCTGCACCGAAGACGGCCAGCCGTCCGCCTACATCCAGACAATCCCCGACAACGGCTGGATCGCCTTCCTCGCCCGCACCGTCGGCCCGCAGGCCCCCGCCATGCAGCCCACGCCCGGCACCCCCGACGACCTGAACCAGCTCGCCGCGTTCTACCTGCGCAACGATGAACACCCCGCCGGCCGACTCCCCGCCACGCCAATCCCCCGCCCCACCTACCAGGAATCCCCCGTCTGGCCGACGATCGTCATCGACCGCAGGCGTGGGCAGTAGGACGGCAAACCACGGAGCGCACGCAGAGCACGGAGAAGAAAGGGTCACCGCAGCGGCGCAGAGGGCGAAGGGTTCTTCGGGGGTCAGATGCGAGGGGAGGGCGGGGAACCTGTAGGGTGGGCATCGCCCACCGGTTTCAAATCGCGGTGGGCTGAATGATTTTACCGGCTCTTCCGGGGAACGCAGCGCGCCATCCGTGCGCGTCACGGGAACAGCCGAACGATACGAAGAATCCCCGTTGTCGGCGGCCGCTTCGTCACTTCTGCCCGGAGGCTTGCCGGGACGGCACGAAATCGAAGCGGCCCACGCCGTGAATGAGAAGGAACCGACAAGGCGAGTGGCCGGGATTGCTCAGGCGGTGATCGTGCCCGGCCGCGAACCGTATCTTCTGCCCCGGCTGCAACACTGCGACGGGCTCGCCCTCAACCGCGCACGTCAGTTCGCCCGCCAGGCAATAGCAGACCTCCTCAACCTCGGTGTGCTCATGCGGCGGGGTATCCGTGCCGGCGGCAAGGGTGATCTCCGCCACCCGTACATCCGGCGCATCCACGATCAGTTCCACGGCCTGCGGCTGGTACTGCGGGGTTGGCATCCACAGAGTCTATAGTCAGGCCGCAGCAGGGAACAGGCACAAAGTCACGACCCGCTGCGTCCCCCTCACATCTTCTGCACATGCTCCTCATCCAAAATCTCCTGAACGCTCAGGAGCTTGATGATTCGCCCGGTTCTTTTGTAGAAGGCGGCGCATTCATCCTCGGCGTCCTTGGTGTAGCCGAATGACACGAAGAAGCCGCGTTGGCGGCCGTTGGTGCCTTCGCGTTCCATGACCGCCTCGAAGGCGTCGATGTCGGGCCGGCCGACCTTGTCCACCTGTTTGACCTGAATCGGGAACCAGTCGTCGGCGAACATGTGATCCGTCTGGCCTTTTTTGCCTTTGCTCGCGGCCTCGGCGGGTTGGGTGCCGACGGGGAAAATGCGGCCGTCCACGCCCGTGTCCCCCACCTGCACCTTGTTGGGGGGTGCTGTAGAGGGCGCGGCCACCGTGGCAATCGTTTGCGGCTGGATTCCTGCAAATCATATAGCACCATCGACCTGTAGGAGCCTTCGGAAATCGCCTTCGATGAGGATGCGGATTGCCTGCCCTTTTGCGATGAGCGCTTCGGCCTTCGCATGCTTTGAGCTCTTTTCGTGCCCCGCTAATCTGCGAATGTCCTGCTCGCCGACGACCAGGAGGGTCGTCTGCTTGTTCACCCCATCACAAATATTGCAACCCGCGGTCGCGGCGAGCGCGGCGGCTTCTCGTCGCGGGATCGTCAGCGCACCGGTGAAAACCACGACCTCGCCGGCTAGCGGGCCTTCGGGATTGCCCTCGCGTGCAATTGCAACTGCGCGTGCAATTGCAACTTCGCCGGAGATCGGCTGCCGGACGCGAATAAGCCAATCGTCGAGAGATCGCGCAGACTCAGCAATCGCACGCAGGAGGATTTCGCCAGCCGCGCGTGCGTCTTCCTGCGCATCATGGTGCTTGAAACTAATGCCAAGGCTCTTGGCGACGTTCTTCAAACCATAGCCGCTGTGCGCGTAAGCGGGCCATGTGCGGCGCACGACACGCGCGCTGTCAAGCCAGGTGCAACTGATGGTGGGCAGCGTGTATTTCTCTGATGCGCGTACCAGCGAACACCGATCGAAGCCCGTGTGGCACACCACGACGTTGCCCGTCATGCACTCCTGAAGCTTGGGGAAGACCGTGGGCAGTGTCGGCTGGTCACGTACCATATCATCCGTAATGCCGTGGATGGCCACGTTCATGCCGTCGAAATCGTCCTCAGGATTGACGAGCGCGCACCATGCCGTGGCTACCGCGCCCTCGCGGAACGTCACAAGCCCAATTTGGCAGATGCTCGCGAGATCAGCATTCGCGGTTTCGACATCGATAACAGTGAAGTTCATCCTAGTCCCTTCTGATGCAGTGCTCACGTGTCAATGCTGCATCACCTTGACGTAATGCGAAGCGTGCCAGTCGCAGTGATAATAAAAACTGCCGGTTTTTTTCAGCACGCGGGCGAGTTGGACGCAGCGGGGGCGCATGTAGTCGATGTAGGCCTGTGTCGAGGCGTGGCGGTCTTCAAAGGCGCGGTTTTCCTTGGTCTCGCCCCGGAAGACCTCATAGTTGCGATTCGAATTGAACGGCGGATCGATATAGATCAAATCGACGCACGCATCGGGAAGATGGCTGAGTTGTTCGAGGTTGTCCCCGCAGTAGACGACGCGGGTATCGAGCAATGCCGACGGTCGGCCGGGGGCGGGGGCGGCCGCCGATGCCGATGCCGTCGATGCCCATGCCGTCGAAGGTGGTGCCGTCGATGCCGTCGATGGTGGCGTCGTCGTCGCTGCGTCGCGGGCGTCCGTGCCCGATGATCCGGCCTTCGCCGCCGATTTGCGTTTCCCCATGCCCGAACATTACCCGGACGCGGCGGGCGGGACAAGGGATGGGGCGCGGGTGCGGAAGGTTACGCCGGCGGGCGGGGGCCAGGGGGCGGCGGGGAATCGCATCGCTGCAAAGTTGAACCGCCGCGCCGATCCGGCCCGCTTGTTTGCGCCCGGCGTTGGCGGCTTTGCGGCGCTGGGGCGGACGCTTTGCACAAGCCTCCGGTTTTGCAACGCGACGGTGGGGGGATTTGGCCCATCGATGCGGACTGGCGCGGGCGGGGGAGGGAAAGTCGCGGGTCAAGTCCTTCCTTTTGCCGGTTCCGTCCGTGCTTTTGCGGATAATGTCCATGGTTTCGCGGCTTGCGTCCGTACTTTCACCGCTTCCGTCCATACTTTCGGGACTAAACTCCACAGTTTCCCCGCTTCCGTCCATAGTTTCGGGACTAAACTCCATAGTTTCACCGCTTCCGTCCATAGTTTCGGGACTAAACTCCATAGTTTCACCGCTTCCGTCCATAGTTTCAGGTCAAAAGTCCTTACTTTCAAGCCTTCCGTCCACAGTTTCAAGGTGAAAGTCCTTACTTTCGCGCCTTCCGTCCATAGTTTCAAGGTAAAAGTCCTTACTTTCGTTACTCCCGTCCATAGTTTCGCGGCAAAAGTCCTTACTTTCGCGCCTTCCGTCCATAGTTTCAGGGTAAAAGTCCTTACTTTTGCCGGGTTGATCGGGGTGGTCTGGCCGTAAGTAAGTGCGTTTACAGTGTTGAGGGGGCTTGTGGCTGATAATCGCGGCGGACAGGCCGCTGCGGCATGGCCCCGCCCGTCGTGAAGGAAGTTGGCGGGGGAAGGCGTCGGGGGAAGTTGCACGTCGCCGGACGATGTTGGCGTTTATGAGTTGCGGGTAAAAGACCGCCGACCGCCTCACGTTTCCCGTCTTCACGTCTTAAAAGCCCCTTCGCTGCTTGGCGTCTTGGCGCTTCTCCTGTGTAAACGCAAGTTTAGCAAGCAGTAGGCAGCAGGCAGTGGGCAATAAGCAGACTGTAGGGCTGGCATCGCCGAACGGCTGCGTATCGCGGCCAGCGATGCCCACCCTACAATCGGCGGGATGCCTTGATCCTTGAAGCAACCGCGCTGCGCCCTCTGCGCTTCTGCGGTAAATCCGTTCTCTCCGTTCGACTACTGTGGCGGCTGGCCGGTGGGGGTGATGGCGGCGGCGAGGGTGTTGAGCTGATCGAGCAGCACGTCCAGTTTGCGATTGAGCAGTTCGCCCTGGTTGATGGTCTTTTCAAACGTCGGGCCGGCGGCATTGATGCTCGGGCGGGTCAGGTCGTTTGAAAGATAGGTTTGCAGCTCGCCAAGCTCGGCGACATAGGGTGCATATTCATTGCGCACCTCGGTCGCCGAGGCGCTGATCTGGTCATAGCGGTCACCGACCATTTTCGCCCGATCCTGCGCCGAACCCCGCAGGTTTGGGTCGCGCAGGCCCATCGTATCCGCCTGCCACTGCGTGCGATATTCGACGGCGCGCTCGTTCATGTCGGCCAGCCGCTCGCGCACATCGTCGCGCTGGGATTCCAGATCGGCGACATCTGTCTTGTAGGTATCAAACGACTTCTTGAGATCGGCATTATCCTTCTGAAAGGTGCGCAGATCGGTGAGCGTCGCGCTAACCTTGCGGCGGGCGTCGATGATCTCATCGCGCGTGTCGGCCAGCGACGTCACAGCGCCTTTGGCGCGCGTGCGGCCCGGATCGTTCGAGCAACCCGCCAGCGCGGCCGTGCCGAACAGGGCGATCAACATTCCGAGCCCCCAAATCCAGCTCACATTGTTTGTTCTGCAATCAAAACCTTGCGTGTTCATCAATCTGTTCCTTTCAAATGCTTCGCGCGGCCGGCGACCCGCCTCCACGCATGCGGCGCAGTATGGCAGAACGCGGTGAATCCCGCAGCGCATGAAAGTACGAAACCCGCGCCATCACATGCGCTCGATCGCCGCGGAGTGATCGCATTGTCTCTTCAAGCAGCCGATGCGCGGCTAAGGCCGATCGGTCGCCGCGTCGCCAGGACCATCGGGCGGGCCAACTCCGCGCGAGCGCCCCGGAGCGCCGCCGCCCGGAGGGCCATCCATGCCGCGCGGGTTCATGCCCGGCCGTCCATCCGGCCTGCCACCGGGGCCGCCGCCCGGTCCGCCCATGCCGCCCGTGCCGCCGGGACGCCTGACGCCTATCGGCCGCCCGCCGTCCATTGGCCGCCCGCGGCCGGGCGCATTGCGCGCATCCTCCACGCCCCAGAAGCCGCCGATCAGATAGGGAAACTGCCCCGGCGTCACATGGTAATGCCAGCCGCGCAGCTCGTCGTAGTGCATGTTAAATGCGTTGAGGGCGTTGGTGCCCTTCATATCCTTGGCCATGACGTCGTGCGATTCGTACGGGCCGTAAACCGGATAGCCGTCAAACGCAAAGCCGAGCAGGGACGAATGCGCCGTTCCCTCATCCTGCCAGGGTGTGTTGATGCAGATCGGGTACTTGTGATAGTGATATTGGTTGTCCTGATTCGGATGGCCGCAGCAGCGATCCATCAGGTCGGTCGCATCCTCGCTGCCGGCGTCGAACGGATTGAAAAAGACCACGCCGTTGATCGCCACGCCGATCGGGCCCATGTGCAGCGCGCCGTTGGCATTGTTGGCGTCAACGATTTTGTGGCCGCTGTTCTGGCGCGGCTTGAGTGGAATGTAATAAGTCGCCTTCTGTTCCTGAATATAGCTTGGATTGCCAAAGCCCTGTTCGG
>JBBQCK010000028.1:0-10712 GCA_038318605.1 Tepidisphaerales bacterium
TTTTGCCTTTTGAGTGCCATCGTCCAGCCCGGCTTGATCGTGGCAGACCGTCACCGAGAATCCGCCGTCGCTGCTGCGGGCAAGCGTGTAGCTCACAAGACCTTTGACGGAACCCATGAGGGCATCCAACTCTGCGGCGTGCTGCTCGAGCACGTCCATTAGCTCTTTGGCTCCTTTTCCCGAATACTTTCTGATGATTGTTTTCATAATTGTTTGTCCGTGACTCTTGATTCGAAACTACAAAGGCGACTGCTCGCGAACTGATGGATCGAGATTTGATGGCCGACACCGCGCCGACCTACTCTGAGTGTACCAGAACGCTTGGAGCGGGGCCGCTCGGTTGCGGCGTTTGGCTATTCCGCCCCGGTCAGGCGCGAGGAACCGCGTTCAGCAGGTGATGGAGGGCGTCCGGCGGACAGCACGGGGGACCTGAGCCGGGGCCGCGAGCCGGCCGCCGCACCGGGCTTTAACGACTACCATCCACAGGCTGCTACCTGTTGCCAGTTGTCTATTATCACGCGGCAACCCTTCCCCACACAATGCCAACTGATCGGGCATGAGTACAATCCGCTTGTGGCGAATGCGATGATCTGGCTTGTGCTGCTTTACCGCGCATCGTTTGGGCGGTTTCTCGGTGGGCATTGCCGGTTTCATCCTACCTGCAGCCAGTATGCGATCGACGCGATTCGGGCTTATGGTGCTGTTCGCGGGGGGTGGCGGGCGATGCGGCGAATTGGCCGGTGTCATCCGTGGGGGGGCAAGGGCTATGACCCGGCCTGACGTGCGCGGCCGGGCGATTGGGCGAGAAGGTGCTTTAGCTTTTCGTAGCGTTGCTCGATGCGCTGGCGTAGCTGCGGATTGGCGGGGTCGAACTCATGGGCATGACGGGCGACGCGCTCGAAGAGGCGCACCATGCCGTTCCAGTCGGCGATGCTGATGAACTCCGGGCCGGTGGCGCGTTTGGCGCGGTCCATGTTGTGATAGTTTCCCAGCGGCACGCAGATGCTGGCGGCGGTGTAGCCGTAGAGATCGTAGACGGTTGCTTCGCAGGTTCCGCCGGGCATCAGGGCACGCTGGAATTTGAATTTTGCGTCGGCTTTTTGCATCTGCTCGGCCTGGTCGGTGATGAACCAGGTGAGGGCGCTGTTGAAGATGCTGGTGCGATCGCCGACGCGGACGACGGGCCCATTGCCGAGCGGGGCGGCGGGCTGGGCGGCGCTGCATTCGATGATGACCATGCGGTCGGTCTTGCGGAGGAGTTTTGGTTTAAGGACGGCCGCGATTGCCCCGACAAAGCCGACTTCCTCGGCGCGGGTCAGGAGGACGGCGACGGTTGCGGTGGCCGGCTTTTTCGCGAGCGCATCGAGCAGGCTCAGGGCGGCGGCGGCGCCGGCGAGATTGTCGCAGACACGGCTGTAGAACTTTCCCGCTTTTCGCCGGCCGGGGCCATGATCGAACATGGCGAGTGTGCCCGGCTCAACGGCGGCTTTGGGATTCAGGCGGATCGTGCAGCGGGTTGGATAATTTGATCCGTTTTTAGTTGTTGAGGCGATGATTTTCCCGCAGATTTCACGACTATCCGCGAAAAATCGAACCGGGGCATTTTTTAGATGACCGGCGAGAACGCTGCCGTAAAAATCTGCTTCGACTTTGCCGTTGGCGGACATTTTGCGGGCGATCATGCCGGGATGATCCATGTGGGCGGCGAAGACCCAGCGCGGCGAGTTGTGTCGGCGGCCGGGCCGTTCGATCAGCAGATTGCCGGCGTCGTCGTGGCGGAGGCGCAGGTTTGGGCGTTTTGCGACCCAAGTTGAAACAAAGTCCACCACGCGCTCTTCGGCGAAGGGAGCGGTGGGGATCGAGCAGAGTGCGGTCAGAATATCCATGGGATTTCGATGGAGTGCTAAAACGGCTCGGCCTGGCTTGCGAGATTCAAAAACCGTGTGGAGCGATTGTCGAAGGTCAGCTTGACGACGCCTGTCGGGCCGTTGCGCTGTTTGGCGATGATTACTTCGGCGATGTTGTCGGGCTGATAATCGGGCTCCTGTTGTTTGTAGTAGTCCTCGCGATGAAGAAGCATGACGACGTCGGCGTCCTGTTCGATTGAGCCGGATTCGCGCAGGTCGCTCATGCGCGGCCGATGGCCGTCGCGGCCTTCGCTGGCGCGATTGAGCTGTGAAAGGGCGATGACGGGGACCTCGAGTTCGCGGGCGACGGCCTTGATGCCGCGGCTGATTTCGCTGATCTGCTGCTGGCGGCTGTCCGGGCCGGGATTGTCCATGAGCTGCATGTAATCGATCATGATCGCCTGTACGCCGTGCTGGAGCTTCAGGCGGCGCGCCTTGGCGCGCAGATCGAGGGGTGTCAGGCCGGGGGTGTCATCGACCCAGATCGGCGCCTTGGCGAGCTGGCCGACAACGGTGGCGAGCTTGGCGTATTCGTGGGATTGGAGAAGGCCGCGGCGCAGCTTGTGCGAATCGATTTCACCGCGGGAGCAGAGCATGCGCTGGGCGAGCTGATGCTTGGACATTTCGAGGCTGAAGACGGCGCAGGGCATCATCTGGTCGGCGGCGATTGCTTCGATCATGTTCATCGCTAATGCGGTTTTCCCCATGGACGGTCGGGCGGCGACAATGACCATTTCTCCCTTTTGCAGGCCGTTGAGCAGGTCATCGAGATCGAAAAACCCTGTTGCCAGCCCGCGCTGGCCGCGATTTTCGATTGATTCAAAGACTTCGTGGAGCACCTGTTCCATCGGGACCATCTGGCCGCTGATTTTTTTCTGGGCGATTTCGAAGATGCGCTTTTCGGCGGCGTCAACGACAAGCTCGGCGCGATCGTGGGGCGCGTAGGCATCGCGGAGGATTTCGTTGCTGGCGGAGATCAGTTGGCGAAGCAAAAACTTTTCGCGAACGATTGCGCCGTAATGTGCACCGTGGGCGCTGGAAGGGACCGCCGCGAGAATGCGGGTGAGATAGGCAACGCCGCCCACTTCTTCGAGCAACAGGCGCTTGCCAAGCTCATCGCGAAGAATGACCGCGTCGATCGGGCGATTCTGTTCGTAGAGCTTCAGCAATATGTCGAAAATGACCTGATGATCCGGCTGGAAAAAGGCGTCGCGGTCGACCAGCGGGATGATGTTTCCGATCATCTCCTTATCGAGCATCATCGACGCGAGCAGGCACATCTCGGCCTGCACATCCTGCGGGGGCAGTCGATCGAACTGGCCGGAGATTCCATCCACTAGCTGGGACATCAGTTTTTCGTCTCCCAAAAGGCGTCAGGGCAGCGGTCAGCACAAAGAAAATGCGAAGCTCGCATGGCGCGGCCGCATCAGGCTTGAGCATACGCGCAATAGACGCGTGGGCGGACGTACTTCTGACAAACCGAACAGGTTATACACGAACCCCTGTGGAGAACTTGACTGACAGTGCGTGAGTCGCGCGCCGGCCGACCAGCCGGCTTGATTATGCGAATACCGGATTTTTGTGACCAAGCGTCCAGACGGGCCAGGTGGGGAAGTAAAAATAGCTTGTTGAACTGGCTTTTGTCTTTGGCGGCGCGGCGGAGGCGGCTTCGGTCGTGTTGGTGTTCACGCCAACCGCGCCGGCGGGGTTCAACTCGCCGCCGGAGACGGTCGTTCGCGAGAATGGGGAAAGCTCGTTTACCGTGGCGACAATCTTGTTTGTGATCTGCGTCGCCGTGAGTGTGGGGCGCTTGGCGAGCATCAGAGCGATTGCGCCGGTGACATGCGGGGCGGCCATCGAGGTGCCGGACAGATATTGATATTTCCCACCCGGGGCGGTGCTCAGGATCGAATCGCCCGGCGCCGCGAGATCGACGCTGTTTACGCCGTAATTCGAGAAGGACGCGAGATAGCCGTAGTAGGTGCTGGCGGCGACCGAAAGAACGTTGTCCAGATCGTAACTGGCGGGAAAGCTTGCGTGGGATGAGGTGTCGTTGTTGACGCGGTCGTTGCCCGCGGCCGCGACGAAAACGTGGTTGTGGGCCCGCGCGTAGTCGATGGCGCGATAGAGCGTGTCCCCCTCTTCACCGGCGGCGGCGCCCCAGGAGTTGTTCGACACGCGCGATCCGGCATCCACCGCGTAATGGATCGCCTTTGCGATGACTGAATCCGATGCGCCGTTGCCGTTGTCGTCGAAAATCTTGACGGGAATGACGGAGGCTTTCCAGGCCACGCCTGCGACGCCGATGCGATTGTCGCCGACGGCGGCGATGGTGCCGAAGGTGTGGGTTCCGTGGCCGTCGTAATCCATGGGGTTGTTGTCGTTGTTGGCGAAATCCCAGCCGATGATGTCGTCGGTGTAGGTGTCACCTTTGAATCCCTTGCCATTTTTTCCGTCGGCCCATCCGCCGGTGCCATCGGATTTGTATTTCGCAAGCAGGTCGCCGCCGTCGATGTAGCCGTTGCGATTCACATCGGCGACCTTGCCGGCGTTGGCGGGGTTGTTCAGATCCCAGAAGGTGATGAGTTTGTCGCCGTCGGTGTCTGTCAGCTTCTTTTTGACGGCCGCGGGAATTTCGCCCTGATTGATCCAGACATTTTTGTAAAGATCGGGATGGGTGTAATCGACGCCGGTGTCGTCGTCGGCGACGATCACGCTGGGCTTACCGCGTGTTTTGTCCCAGGCCTGTTGGGTGCCGGTGACCTGAAGATCCCATTGAAGATCGAAGCCGGGGTCGTTTGGGGTGGTGGTCAGATGTAGTCGGGATTCGAGGCACTCAACGAATGAAACGTCCATGTCGTCTCCTGCGGCCAATATTTTGCACTGTTACCAGCTTCCCGGCCGGACGAACCGCTCCAGGGGACAACTATTTTCCCGACGATTCCCCTACTTCAACCGTGTTCGGACGGTAATTATTTCCCTTTTTCCGCACATCCGTGGAGATGAGGGTGGAAGGGCAAACGTCCGGGAATTATCAATCGTGGCCACAACTCCTGCCGATATACAGATTTGGAGCGCTGTCGCGACGGCCCGCCGCCTGGGCTGCGCGGCCAATGCCAGCGATGAACCGCCAGAAGAAAAAAACTTCCGCTCGCACTATCGCACGCGCGGCAACGCGAAAGCCGGGTGCGACAAAGCGCGCATCTGGTGTTGCAGCGCTGGCAAATCTGCAGCTCGCGGACCTTCTTGGCCGGCCGAGCGTTTCGCTGGATACGCCCGAGCTTCAGCGGTTTCTCGCTTGCAAGGTGGTGCTGGTTACCGGGGCGGGCGGGTCGATTGGATCGGAAATTTGCCGGCAGATTTTGAAATTCTGTCCGGATCGGCTGGTCCTTCTTGATCGGGCTGAAAACGCGCTATTTGAAATCGATCGCGAATTGCGCCAGAGCTGGGTGGGCGCGCAGATCGCGCCGGTGGTCGCGGATATTTGCGATCGACGGCGGATCGACGGCGTTTTCGCCGAGTACACACCGGATGTTGTTTTTCACGCCGCAGCGCACAAGCACGTTCCGATGATGGAGGCGAATCCGGGTGAGGCGATCAAGAACAACGTGCTGGGCACACGGATCGTCGCGGACGCGGCGCGGGCGCGGCGATGCAGCGCGTTTGTGATGGTGAGTACGGACAAGGCGGTCAATCCGACGAGTGTCATGGGGGCGACGAAGCGGTGTGCGGAGCTTTACGTGCAGTCGCTGAATGCGCCGGCGCTTGATGTGCTGCGCCGGCCGGGCACGGGCTCGTCAACGCAGCTTCATCAATTGACCGAGACGCGGTTTGTCGCGGTGCGGTTTGGGAATGTGCTCGGGTCATCCGGCAGCGTGGTGCCGATCTTCCGCAAGCAGATTGAAGCGGGCGGGCCAGTGACGGTTACGCATCCGGACATGAAGCGATATTTCATGACGATCCCTGAAGCGAGCCAGCTTGTGATGCAGGCGGGGGCGATCGGCCAGGGAGGCGAGATCTTTGTGCTCGACATGGGGGAGCCGATGCGCATTCTCGATCTGGCGCGGGAAATGATTGGCCGGGCCGGCCTGCGCGTTGGGCGGGATATCGACATTACCTATTCCGGAATACGACCCGGCGAAAAGCTGTACGAGGAACTTGCCTGCGACAACGACGAGACGCGCCCGACCAGCCACGCAAAGATTCGCGTATGGCGCCTGCCTCGGGCGACGCCGGCGCAGGTGGGGCACATGCTGGCGACGTTGGAATCGGTCATCGACGCTGATCGGCCGGCCGTTATTTCAGCGCTGCGCTCGATCGTGTCGGAATATCTACCCAATGAGGCCCCGGCATTGCGGCTGGTGTCGGACGCCGACGCCGAAAACCGCGCTGCGTGAGAACCGGGCGGTACGCCGATTGAGTTGATCTGGCTATTGCGAATTGAGTTTGGTCTCGGCGATTACGCCTGCTCACTCGTTGGTCGAACAAGGCGCGCGGTGGCTGCGTGGATCATTCGTTGCGGCATGGTGTCGGCGGCGGTCTGGGCGGTCTGCATGGCCTGCTGGATACGAGGCCGCCAATCATTCAATCCGGCTCGGTCGAGGTTGTCGGGAAGTATGACTCGCTGGCCGAAATGAATGTAGAGGCGGGAGAACGGGCGAGGGATTGCCATGCGATCCCAACTGCGTGCGCGCCATGCGTATTCGTAATGTACGCCGACTGGAACGATGCCCAGGGCTGTCCGGCTGGCGAGGTAGATCGCGCCCTGCTGAACGATGCGCCGCGGGCCTCGCGGACCGTCGGGGGTGATGACGACGTGCGCAGGCTTTGTTTCCCTGGACGGGGTGCCTTCACGACTTTCGTTGCTGGTGCGCGTCAGTTTGCGCAGGGCAGCCACGCCGCCGCGGGTCGTCGAGCCGCGAATGGTCCGCCCGCCGATGAACTGCAGCGTCTGTGCCATTAACTCGCCATCGCGATGACTGCTGATCAATGCGGTTATGCGAAATCCGGAGCAGACTGTTGCGCCATACGGAATGTTTTCATGCCAGAGGAGATAGAGATTTGGGCTGGCCGCAAGGAATGGATCGGACGAGATGTCGGCGATTTCGGTGCGATCGTCGATCGAATTGCGCCAGGCGCGCAGCACCCAGTTCATCGTGAGCGCTGCGCAGCGAATCGCCAGCGGGTGGGAAATTTTCATGGAGCACTGTCGCCTTGCGTTTCATTCGGCGGCGTGGGGAAGATTTCCAGGGTGCGTCGATGGCGATGTGCGAACATCGCGCGCAGCTTCCGGCGCACGACCAGCCGATCGGCCAGCCAGCCGAGCGGGCCAAACCCGACACGATAGGTCACACGATCAATCAGCCGCGTTGAGGCGGCACTTATCGCCTCAAATTCATGTTCGTGCCGCCAGAATGCAAACGGGCCGGATTCCTGTTCATCGACAAACCGCGCCTCGGTTCCGAAAACGACCGCGTGAGGCGGGCGGTGCTCGATGATGCGCGCCGTCCATTTCAGACGCCCGCGAAAGGGCACGACAGTGCTTACAACCACGCGTGAACCCACCTGCACGGGCATATCCGCAGATTCAACGACCGCCTGTGCCTCCGGTGGGCACAGCGCCGTCAGCCCGCGCGGCGGATCGTCGTACAGCGCCCAGACGCGCTCGATCGGCGCGGGGACAACCAGCTCAAATTCAAGTGTCGGCATCTCACCGCCGCGGGCAAAAAGCTATAGCGACATCAGTGTGCGCGAGGTTTGGTCGAAGGCCTGGCGTATCTGCTGTACCTCCGCATCGCTCAGGGTGAATCGCAGCGACTGGGCGTTTTGGCGCGCCTGATCGGCATCGCGGGCGCCGACAATCGCGGCAGTAATGCCCGGCTGGACGGTGGTCCAGTTAATGATGAGCTGCGCCAGGCTGGCACCGTGCTTCTCGGCGATCGGCTTGATCTGCTCGAGCGAATCGAGGACGCGCCTTCGGCTCTCGGGCGCAAAAAACTTGTGCTCGGCGCGATGATCTCCAGCGGGAAATTTGCGGTCCATCGTCACCTTACCGGTGAGCAGGCCGCGCTCCATGGGTGAATAGCAGATCGTGCCGATGTTGTGCGATCGCGCGAACGGAAGGGTTTCGGCTTCGATCTTGCGCTGAATGATGCTATAGGGCGGCTGGTTGCTGGCAATCGTCGCGACGTTTGCTGCGCGGGCCAGAAACATCGCATCGTAATTGCTAACGCCGATCGCGCGAATCTTCCCGGCCTTGCGCAGCTTCTCCATGGCGCCGATTGATTCCTCCCCCGGCGTCGAAGAATCCGGCCAGTGAATCTGATACAGGTCGATCGTCTCCACGCCAAGCCGCTTGAGACTTTGCTCGCATTCATATTCGATCGAATCGGGCTTGGCGTTCTTGCGAATCGTCAATTCCCGGCCTTCGTTGTCCTTTTGTTTCCAAGGTTCGACCCCCTCTTCGCCGGTCCAGCGCATGCCGCATTTGGTGGCGATGACCACCTTGTCGCGCCGGCCCTTTATTGCTTTGGCAACAAGCTCCTCGCTATAGCCCATGCCGTAGATCGCGGCGGTGTCGATTGTGTTGATTCCCTCATCCAGGCTTGCGTGAATGGCCGCGATCGAATCCGATTCTTCGCTGCCGCCCCACATCCAGCCGCCGATCGCCCACGCTCCGAAAATCACCGGTGACACCTTCACATCCGTCGCGCCGAGTTGTCGCAATTCCATCAATCGATCTCCATTGAAAAACCTGAATGGCCGGGTGAAGTATAGCCCTGCGGGCGGCCGCGCCTACGAATGGCGTTTTGTTGATCGCGGCCGCGCTGCAATCGTCTGTAAGGCGCACAGCGGATATACTGGCGTTAGATCATGCCCGATTTCGTTTCGCGCGCTGGCCAGAAGCTTGAATACGCGCTCAGTCAGTTTTCGATTGATGTTGTCGGCCGCGTTTGTGCGGACCTGGGGTGCAACACGGGTGGATTCGTAGATTGTCTGCTGCGACGCAACGCTGCGCGCGTCTACGCGGTAGATACCGGCTACGGCGTGCTCGACTGGAATTTGCGAAATGACCCGCGCGTGGTGGTCATGGAACGCACCAACGCAATGCATTGCACATTTCCAGAGCGGATCGATCTGGTGACGATCGATGTTGCCTGGACGCGTCAAAAACATATTCTGCCGGCCGCCCGGCGTATGCTTGGCCGGGGTGGGCAGATTGTTTCGCTCATCAAGCCGCATTACGAAGCCGATCGCGGAGATCTGCGGCATGGGATACTTCCCCCGGAGCGCCACGATGCGGTGCTGGAGGCGGTTCGTGCCGATGTCGCGGCCGCGGGATTTCGTTGGATTTCCAATGTGACCAGTCCAGTCAAAGGCGCAAAGGGCAACACGGAATTTCTGGCATGGCTCGAACCGCTGGAAGGCGCCACGGGTCCGTGATATTTGTCTGTTGGGCCGTTTGAATCACCCTCATTTGATTTGATCGCTTTTAACATGCCCGAAATTCGCATCGCCATCGCCGGTATTGGGAACTGCGCCAGCGCACTTGTCCAGGGACTTGCCTATTACGCGCCGGCGGACGGTGCGGCGCCGATGGCTGGCCTGATGCATCCGTCGATCGCGGGGTACACGCTGGCCGATATGCGGATTGTCGCGGCTTTTGATATCGACCGCCGCAAGGTCGGCCAGCCTCTCGAAGCGGCCATCTTCGCGCGCCCGAACAACACGCGTATTTTTTGCCCGCGGATTCCTGCGTCGGGCATTACGGTTCAGATGGCACCGATCCTGGACGGGATCGCCCCGCACATGGAGGAATATGGCGAGCAGGAGCGATTCGAGCCATCGAATGAGTCGCCGGTCGATATAGGATCGGCCCTTCAGGCAAGCGGCGCGCAAATACTGGTTAACTATCTTCCCGTCGGGGCGCAGCAGGCGACTGAGCAACTTGCCGAGGCATGCATCAAGACGGGTGTAAGTCTCGTCAACTGCATCCCGGTGTTCATTGCATCAGACAACGGCTGGGCAGAGCGCTTTCGATCGGCGGGCATTCCAATTGTGGGTGATGACGTCAAAGCGCAGGTCGGGGCGACCATCACGCATCGTACACTGGCCAGGCTGCTCGCCGATCGAGGGATGTCGATCGAAAACACCTATCAGCTGAACGTCGGCGGCAACACCGATTTCCTCAACATGCTCGCGCGCGATCGGCTGGTCTCCAAAAAGATCAGCAAAACGTCGGCGGTGCAAAGCCAACTTGATGCGCCGCTTCCTGCGGAGCGCATCCACATCGGCCCGGCCGACTATGTGCCGTTTCTCAAGGACAACAAGGTTTGCTTCCTTCGCCTGGCGGCCAGCGGATTTGGCGGCGTCGGGATGGAAATCGAATTGCGGCTCAGCGTGGAAGACTCGCCGAACAGTGCCGGCGTGGTCGTTGACGCCATACGCTGCTGCCAGATTGCCCGTGATCGCGGGTTATCCGGGCCGATCGACTCTGTTTGCGCCTATACGATGAAGCATCCGCCGATGCAGATGCCCGATACTGACGCGCGGAGACGGATGGAAGCGTTCATTGCCGAATGAGTTTTGAACCGACGTCGATCCCAAAGCCCGCGGACACGGACGCGCACATTTTTGCATTCGATCTCGGAGGGTATGGGAGCCAGTCGCGCAGGTGTTGGCAGCCTATTTATTGCTAACCGAGGATCCGCAACTTTAAGCCGAATGTCGCGTAGCGGTTGAATGCGCGATCAAACGTTACCATCTCGGCCTCGAGCGCAATCGATATCGCTGCGAGGTAGGCAT
>JBBQCK010000029.1:0-10688 GCA_038318605.1 Tepidisphaerales bacterium
CCATGTGATCGCCAACGCCAAGGACAAGGTTTTTCCGGCGGTGGTGTTCATCAAGGTGGTGTCCGAATCCTATGAGGGGGGCCGCAAGGTCACCCAGGAGGCGGCGGGGTCCGGGGTGCTTATCAGCGCATCGGGGGAGCTGCTGACCAACTGGCATGTGATCGACAAGGCGGTCGAGGTGCGCTGTTTGTTGTCGGATGGAACCTTCTATGACGCCCGCGTGGTGGGCAGCGACAAGGATGTGGATGTGGCGCTGGTGCAGCTCAAGCTGCCGCCTGATGCGCCGGCTCTGCCGTTTGCGGCGCTGGGGGATTCGGACAAGCTCACCGAAGGCAGCTTTGTGATGGCGATGGGCGCGCCGTGGGGCCTGAGCCGATCGGTGTCGATGGGGATCATCTCCTGCTCGCGCCGATTTCTGCCGGCCACCAGCGAGTACAGCCTGTGGCTTCAGACCGATGCCTCGATCAGTCCCGGCAATTCCGGCGGGCCGCTGGTCAACACCGAGGGAAAGGTCATCGGCATCAATACCCGCGGCATGACCCAGGGAGGGGACATGGGATTTGCCATTCCCTCGAACACCCTGGCGCAGCTCATCGGGCAGATTCGCACCGCGGGCAAGGTCAACTGGTCGTGGACGGGCTTGCAATTGCAGCCGTTGAAAGACTTCAACAAGAACATCGTGTTTGAAGGGACCGAAGGCGTGATGGTCGGCGACACCGATCCCGAAAGCCCCGCGCGGCGGGCGGGGATTCAATCGCGCGATCGCATCCTGCGCGTCAATGGGGATGCGATGAACGCCCTGACGGATGATGACCTGCCCACCATGCGGCGGATGCTGGGGCTTTTGCCAAAAGAAAAGCCCGCCCATGTCGAGCTGTTGCGCGATGGCAAGCCGATGGCCATCGACATCACGCCGCGCGACAAGGGAAAGGTGCAGGGAGAGGAGCTGGATTGCCCGCGCTGGGATCTGACGGTCAAGACCATCAACCAGTTTGACAACCCGGACCTTTTTTTCCACCGCGAGAAGGGCGTGTTTGTGTTTGGGATCAAATCGCCCGGCAACGCGCTGGCGTCGGGCCTTCAGCCGCAGGATATTCTGCTGAAGGTCGATGGACACGACATCAACACGCTTGAGGATGTGAAGGCCGTTCATGCGTCGAGCCTGCAGAACATCGACGACAAACATCGGATGGTGTTCAGTGTGCTGCGCAACGGGCGGCTGAATCAGGTGGTGCTGGATTTTGCGCGGGACTATTCGCGGGAGTGATCGTCAAAGCGGCAAAGGCCCCCCGGCCGATCGAGCCCGGCGGCCCTGATGAGGGCCGGCCTTGGTTCCATGACCTACCGCGGCGAAACCACGCGGGCATTCAACAGGGATTCGATGAAAAAGAGATTGATTCTGGCGGCGGTTGTGAGCGGCATCGCGGCGATTGTTTTGCTGAACAGGTCTTCGGATGCGGCCGAGCCGACAACAGGCCCCGCGCAGCCGACGACGCGAAACGGCATCGCGGAACAGTTGGCGATCGTCAATGCGGTGTCGCCGTCGCTGGTGACGGTGCAATGCCATCTGCGCTACGACAAGGGAGAGACGCCGGCCAACGGCGCTGCGGGATATGCCGGCGCGGCGGCGCTGGACGAGGAACGGCCGCTGGTCGGGGGCGGGTTTCTCATCAGCCCGACGCTGGTGATGTGTCAGGATCTGATCATCCACCCGCGCTTCATCGAAAAGTTTGCGGTGAAGTTCGGCGATCAGGTCGTCACCGCGACGCCCTATGCCTATGCCGCCAATCAGCAGGCGATGGTGCTGCAGCTTTCCAAGCCAATGGACGGGGCGCGGCCGCTGGCATTTGATGCGAAGCTCAAAGGCCCCTATTCGACCGTCGTCTATGAGGAACACGAGGGCGGCATGACCGTGGAAGTCGGCGGCGCGGGCGGGGCGCTGTATGCCGGGACGGATGGCGGCCGGACGGTGGAATCGAAGCCGAACCGGCTGATCGTCGATCGCAACGGGGCGGCGGTGGGGCTGTCGATGAACGAGGAGATGCCGGCCGACGATTCATGGAAAGGCTCGCCGCTGGATTGGGAGATGATTCCGGCGGAAAAGTTCCGCGAGAAGCTCGCCCGGATCGAGGCCGTGAGCGAGAACAACATCGTGCGGGTGGCGTTGAGCTTCCGAAGCCCGCGCAGCACGCCGGGGCGCGGCCAGTTTGACGGGGAATCAGGCGGCGATGCCGGGGCCACCGAGCAGAACGTGCTGGGGATCATCGTCGCCGATGTGGATGCGCCCTCGGCGCCCATGCCGCCCGTAAGACTCGAGTCGCCCGCAACGCCCCCGTCCCCCACGACGCAGAACGTGCATCGGACGGGCACGCGCATTCTGGTGTTGGCGAACCTCAAATCGACCGTGACGGCCCGCCTGCAGCGCATCACCCTTTATCCACCCGGCAGCCAGCCGATTTCGGCGACCTTCGTCGCGACGCTGAAGGACTGGGGCGGATTCGTCGCCCAGACCTCGACCCCCCTGACTGGCGGGGTGCGGCTGGCGACCGACGGCCCGACTACGTGGCGATACGCGCTGGAGTTTGGCGCGGACATCACCCTGCAGGGTGAAAACCGCACGGCCTATTACGATCGCGCCCGCATCAATTCGTGCGAGATCGGCCAGAAGGGAAGGCTTTATCCCTCGGGCAATTCCATCTCGGCGAATACGCTGGTGTTCGATGCGGGGGAATCGCTGATGGCGCTGCCGATCGAAACGCGCAAGTCGGTGGCGTCGCGGGAAACGTATCGATCGAACAATCCCCTCAGCACGTCGGCGGGTTATCTGGCGACGGCGATGAGCGATCTGTCGGGCGATGTGATCGACAAGAACAACGTGCCGCTCAGCGAAGACGAGGAAAACCGGCTGGCGTGGATGGGTGTTGAGTTGCAGCAGCTCAACAAGGAGCTTGCCCGGGCGAACAATGTATCGAGCCTGACGTCGGACGGATCGACCGGCGGCATCGTGACGTTTGTCTATCCCGACTCGCCGGCCGCCAAAGCAGGCATTCAGCCCGGGGACATCCTGCTGCGGCTGCATGTGGACGGTGAACCCAAACCGGTCGAGGTGCAGGTGGACAACTATGTGTTCGCCGATCAACCCTTTCCATGGGATCGGCTTGGCGATGCGCCGGAGGAGGTCTTCGATCGCATACCGACGCCGTGGGTGTCGGCCGAGACGAACCTCGCGCGGACGTTGACGGATTTTGGATTCGGCAGGAAATACACCGCGGATGTTTTCACCGGCGGCAAGCTCGTGAAGATGCCCATGGAGATCACGCAAAGCCCGGTGCATTATGATTCAGCGCCGAAATTCAAATCCAACGGCATGGGCCTGACGGTGCGCGACATCACCTACGAGCTGAATCACTACTTCCAGCGGAAGGAAAACGATGCGGGTGTGGTGGTTTCAAAGGTGGATGTCGGCTCGCGA
The DNA here is from genome assembly GCA_038318605.1 of Tepidisphaerales bacterium. Lineage (GTDB taxonomy): Bacteria > Planctomycetota > Phycisphaerae > Tepidisphaerales > Tepidisphaeraceae > JBBQCK01. The sequence continues at coordinate 3,473 of JBBQCK010000029.1, forward strand.
GCCAGCAAGGCGGGGCTCAAGCCGTTTGAGATCATCACCCATGTGAATGACAAGCCGGTGAACAGCGCCGAAGCGTTCAAGAACGCCATCGCCGATCAGCAGGAAGTGCGGCTGGCGGTGAAGCGCTGGACCAAGGGCCGGCTCGTGCGCGTCAAGCTCCCTGAGCCGACGAGCAAGGCGGCCGGAACCCAGCCCGCGGAATCGGCAACGCAGCCCGCCGAACCGGCAACCGCGCCGGCCGACACGCCCGCAAGCCAGCCAACGGACGCCGACGCGCCGGCCGGGGCGGCCGAAAAGCCGCTGCCGCCAGCGACGCCGGCGCACGAGTGAACGGTCGCGGCCATGGCGGATATATCGCCGGGCCGCCACACAACGGCCGGCGTGAAAACCGTCGGCCCACGGCAGATGGGCGTGAATGGTTGATGGAAAGCCATGCCCGCGCACGGCTGGCGGCCCGGGCGCAGCACGGCATCGCGACAGCAGACAACTTCGATGGCGCAAGAGCGATCCAAATCGATTCCTTCTGAAGCGGTCGATGCGCTGCTGCTGGCGATCGAGCATCTGCGCGAGGTGATCTGGCTCTTTGACGCCGACGCCAATCGATTCATCTATCTCAGTCCCGCGCTGGAAGGATTGATCCCATGCGACCGGGCCCACCTGAGCGAAAATCCAACGCTCTTTCTCGATCTGGTTCATCCCGACGATCGCGACTATGTTTTTTCGGTCTGGCCGAGACAGTACAGCGGGACATGCGATTTTGAGTATCGCCTTAAAGGCGCGGACGGCACGGTGAAATGGGTGCGGTCGCAGACGTTTCCGCTGCGCGATGCGACCGGCCGGGCGTCGCGCGTCGCCGGCATAACGACCGACATCACCGAGACCCGCCGCGAGGCCGCTGGCCTGCGGGCGCAGTCAAATTCGCTGCTCAATGCGATCGGCCAGGCGCCGGGCATTCTCTGGGCGGTGGATCGCGATCTGCGGTTCACGCTCTCGCAGGGAACAGGTCTGGCGGAACTGGGCCTCGTGCCGGATCAGGTGATCGGGGTTTCACTCTATGAGTTCTTCGAAACGCACGCCGAGGACCACCAGCAGATCGCAGCGCATCGCGAGGCATTGAGGGGCGTGGGAAAAGCATATGAATCAAGTTTTGCAGGGCGGGATTTCCACACGCAGATCGTGCCGCTGCGGGAAGGGGCGGACATCGTCGGCGCGATCGGGCTGGCGCTGGACATCACCGATCGCGCCCGATCGGAACGCGCGCTCAGCAATGCCCGCGATGCGCTGGAGGTGCGCGTACATGAGCGCACCGCCGAGCTGCGTCAGTCGAACAGCGATCTGGAAGCAGCCAATGCAGCGCTGTTAAAGGAGATTGCCGACCGCCGGCTCATTGAAGAGCGATTGAAGGCGGCCAACGACGCGCTGCGTGAAAGCGAACGGTTGGCGCGCGACGCGGCGGATTCCAATCGGCTTTTGCTGCGGGAACTCGATCATCGCGTGCGGAACAATGTCGCGGGGCTGCTCGGGCTGGTCGGCGTGCTACGCCGCCGCGCGGGCGATGTGCCCGCGTTTGCCGACGCGGTTGAAGGCCGCCTGATGGCGACGGCGCACATCCACAAGCTGCTGGCCGAAACGAACTGGCAGTCCGTCAACCTTCGCACGCTGGCGGAATCGCTATGTGGCGCGTTGCGCGATTTGATGCGCAATCCTGGCAATCCAGTCTATTTTGAAGGACCAACGGTCGAGCTGCCCTCGAACCTCGCGCTGCCGCTGACGATGGTCCTGGTCGAATGGTTCACCAACAGCTCGAAATATGGCGCTCACAGTACGCCCGGCGGATCGGTCCTGCTCAAGTGGCGCGTCGCGCCGTCGGCGGAAGGCGGGCCATCGGCACCTATTGTGCATTTGACTTGGCAGGAGTCGGGCGGCCCGCGAATCGACGTTGCACCCCTGCCATCGCTGGGATCCGATCTGGTCCGCAGCTTTGTAACCCTCGAGTTACGCGGCCAATGCCACCTACGATACCCGGCCGAGGGGGCGTGGCATGAGGTCAGCTTCCGTCTTGGGTAATCACCAACATGTCCGATCGCCGATATGAAGGAGTGATGGCAAAATCAAAACGCAGTCTTTTCGCTTGAATCGCTGATGTTCGATGCTACCATTATAAGCGATCGTGTAATGCGCCTCGTCGAGATCGGGGCTGCTCTTTCGACTTTTTCCTTGTAATCATTGCTTTTGCCCGTCGCGGCGCGTGCCGCGGACTGGGTTGATCCGCTGTTTTTCCAGAGGTAAGACGCCATTTCCGCCACCTATCGCCACAACGACCAGATCCGGATTTCCCCTGTCCGCCTGATCGACCACGAAGAAAACCAGGTTGGCATTGTCTCGACAACCGAGGCAATGCGCATGGCCCGTGATGCGGGGCTCGATCTGGTTGAAGTCGCCCCAACTGCCCGTCCGCCTGTCTGCCGGATCATGGATTACGGCAAGTGGCGCTATCAGCAGCAGAAAAAGGACGACAAGTCCAAATCCGCCTCGAAGGCCGGGCAGCTTAAGGAACTCAAGCTGCGCACGGTCAAGATTGGCGACCACGATTTAATGATCAAGATCAATCACGCCCGTGGGTTTCTGGAAGAGGGCAACAAGGTTCAGTTCACGCTTCAGTTCCGCGGGCGCGAGAACGCCCATCCGGAACTCGGGCGCACGATCTTCCAGAAGATCAAGGAATCGCTGTGTCCGGTGTCAAAGGTCGAGCCAGGCCGGGATTCCAAGCTGGAAGGTCGGCGAATGACGATGGTCCTGCAGCCGGAGAAAAAGACCGACAAGCAGCTCGCCGCCGGGCCGCCCAAGGCTGTAATTCCGCGTCCGGTCATAACTGGCCCGGTCGGGCCGGCCACCCGCGCGGGGAGCACCTTGAACCGTCCCGTTGCGCCTGCGCCGGCAACCTCCGCACCGGCGGCCGCGCCCGCCTCCGCAACCAGCACAGTCGCGGCGCCTCCGCAGCCCGTAACGGCCCCGGCCTGAGCAGGCCAATGTTTGCCTGACGACCCTGGCGGATAGTCCCTCAGCGGGCCAGATTGGCAGATTGCATTTCATTTGCATCGGCACGATCTCGCGCTGTGGACGAAGCGGCGGCCATCTGCTATCGTTTGCCCCCCTGCCGGATCCGAGGAGGATGCGGCGGGGTGTTTCGTCGCCCGTTATTTTGAGGAAGAAATGGCCTACAAATTCAAGCCCAACAAAGCCGTATTGAAGCGGTTTCGCTTCACCAAGACCGGCAAGGTCAAACGCAATTGCGCCTATCGCTCGCATCTTCTCAGCGGCCGCGACGCCAATCAGCGCCGTCGCCTGCGCCAGCCAGCCATTCTTTCCGAACGTGAAGGAAAGCGAATGCGGCTGATGGTTGGGCTATCTCACCTTAATCCGGTGAAGACAGCTTGCGATCGAAAACGCCGCGCCGAACTGCAGTCTGAGGCCGCCAAGGCCCAGGCCGCGAAGTAGTTTAGTGCCAGAAATCGCCGGGCGGCCGCTCTTGCGGCGCTCCGAGCGTTATTGAGATCCATCGAGCGTTTGTCGCCGCGTGTGTGGCGGCGGACGACTTGTATAAAGTCCCGGCCATTTTGCCGGGCAGCCAAGCCTCCTCAGCCGGCGCATGCCGCCGAGGCGAGTGCCTCTAGCTCTGAAAGGATGTCGTCATGGCCCGTGTAAAAGGTGGCGTGGTTCACGCCCGCCGCCGCAAGAAGATTCTCAAGCAAGCCAAGGGATTTGTCGGCGGCCCCGGCACGATCTACCGCGCAGCGATCGAATTCACGCGCCGCGCCGGCGTCTATGCCTATCGCGATCGCCGTCAGAAAAAGCGACACTTTCGCGCACTTTGGATTGTTCGCCTCAACGCGGCATGCAAGGAACGCGGCATTGCGTACAGCCGGTTCATGCACGCGGTGTCGGCGGCAAATGTTATGCTGAATCGCAAGATGTTGAGCGAGCTCGCGATTTCTGATCCAACCGCTTTTGATGCCATCGTCGAGAAGATTCGGCCGTTCATTCAGTCGCCAGCAGCGGCTTGAACACCGGAAAAATCAACTGCCGAAGCCCGCGACGCTCCCGTCGCGGGTTTCTTTTTTGGATTCTGAATATCAGCAGAAGACCGACGACGAGGCGGAAACCAATTCCGCCAGACCCGCCTCGGTTCGCTCGACCAGGGCGGGGTCGATGTGAACTTCCTGCATTTCGGCATCGTGCAGGTTCTGCCGCATGGCGGTCAGATTGAAGCCGATGGCGTTGCGCGCGCAGATCGTATCGGCGACATATACCAACGTTGTCAGCAGGCGGCTGCCATCGTCGAGCTGCGCGGGATGATGATGCTGGCCGGCTACCAGTTGGCAGGAGCGTGGAAACTTCCAGCTTTCGGCGAGCGCCTGACCGAGTTCCTGATGGTCCAGGCCGATCACTTCGCGTTCGATTTCGCAGAAGGGGCGTTCGTCGGTCTCGGCGAGTTTGCAGACGTGCTGCAGCTTGTCGGGATAAAGCTGCATGCTCACCAGGAGCCCGACGTCGTGGATCATGCCGGCGAGAAATGCCTCGTCGGCCAATGGCAGTTTCATTTGCCGCGCCAATTCGCGGGCGGTGATGCCGACGCCGACGCAGTGTGTCCAGAGGTCACGGGCGCCAAACGTGTCGGAGAGCTTTACACCGCGAAACAACTGCCCAAGCGAAGCGGCGATGGCGATGTTTTTGATCGCATTGAGGCCAAGCAGGACAATGCCGCGCTCGACCGAGCCGACCTGGCCGGGCAGGCCGTAAAACGCGGAGTTCACCACCTTCAAAATGCGTGTGACCAGCGCGGGGTCGTGGCTGACGATTTTGTGGAGCTGCGCCGCCGACGAGCGCGGATCCTCGACTGTCGAAATGATGCGCGCGGTGATCTCCGGTAGCGTGGCAATACTGGCGACCTTCTTCACCGCTGCCGACGCGGAGCAGACGGACGACGGGCTACGAAGTGATATCGGCGCGGCAACGATCATGGAGTGTCTCCTACCGCTAATATCGAGCCATTGCAGACGGCGCTTAACGGCACTGCAAATACTGCCAAAGCAGGCGTTACCGGACGCTATAAGTTTGTAGCCGCGTTTCTCGCTTCCGCGCGATTCAAGGCCCACGCCCGCACTTCCCCGGGCTACGCGGTAGGGAGCGTCGGACAACCAAGAGCCGGAAAATAGCGATGCGTTGTCAATAGGCGATGAGCTTGTTCATAAGGCGGGAGTCGAAGCGGCAGTTTGCGAGCGCGGCGGCGATACGCTCGCCCGCGCCGTTGGTCCCATACACGTTGGCGGCCTTCGACCGTCTGGGCCGGCCGGCGTTCCACGTGTGGGCGGCGGCCGCGTGGATCGCGGCGGGGCGGGCTTCTACATGCAGCACATTTCGGCTGCGCTGCCGGCCGGCCTGACGTTCCCCGATGTCGATCACCGGCGTGCCAAAACTCGCCGCCTCAATGATTCCACTCGAACTGTTGCCGATTAGCATCGCCGCATCGCGCATCAAGCCCAGGAACTCACAGCGACGTATATCGGCGCGCACGATGCAATCACCACCTGAGCGGCGGATCTCGCTCCATCGCCGCAAAACCCCGGCCGCACCGGGATCATTGTTCGGATGAATAATGACCGAACGCCTTATGCCGCTTTTTCGCAGCGCGTTTTGAATCATCCCTGCGCGGCGATATTCGAGTTTTGCATCGCCGCAGGCCGGATGATAAAGAACCAGCGCAAACCGGCCGGGCGTCATGTCCGGGAAACGCTGTTGGATTTCGCATGGATCGCAAGCTTCGGTCAGGATGCCATCGACTCCCGGCGAACCTGCGCAATGGATGCGGCACGCATCCTCGCCAAGGCGTAGAAGCCGGCGGGCGCTTTGGCGCGTGGCGGGGAAATGCAAATGGCTCAGCTTCGTGATTGCGTGGCGAAGCGCGTCATCTACCTGCCCCAGGGCACGGTCGCCACCATGAATATGGGAGACGGGGATATGCGAAAGATGTGCCGCCGCCGCCGCCGCGAATGCTTCCACGCGATCACCGACAACCACAACGCAATCGGCCTTCAATTTATCAAGCGAGGTTGCAATATGCGCCATCGCGTTGCCGACACCGATTGCCAGCGCGCCGCGATTGGGGTTCTTCGCGTCGGCCGTCCATGGCACGACGGCGTCAATTGTCCATCCCTCGCGCCGCAGTTCTGACACGCCCCTGCCATGCCTTGGGTCAAGGTGGGCTCCGGTCGCGATAATACGCAGCCGCAAGTCATGGCGCTGGCCAATTGCTTCGAGCACGGAGCGCATCAAACCAAACTCCGCGCGCGTGCCGGTCACGAACACGATGTTGCGAATGGGCCGGATCATGGCGAGTTATTCCGCAAGCATATCCCATTGCAGCAGCGCATCGGCCTCGATTTGCCGGATCGCTGTTTTGCCAATAGCGCGATCGATCTCGGCCGCCGATATACCCGTTCCGGGACGCTTTACCGTCAAATCGTCGGATCGAAGCGCCTCGCCGGGTTTCAGGCTGCGCATTGCGACGAGGCTTTGGCGACTGACGCGGCGCACGTCCGCCTCTTCAGGCAGTGCACGGCGGGTGCCCTGTCCGCAGAGTCGTTCGGCCTGTCGGATTGCGTTGACATATTCGGAAAACGTGTCGGGGTCGGCGCTGGCCGAATGATCCGGGCCGGCGGCGGCGTTGTCGTAGGTCAGATGCTTTTCAATGACCCGCGCACCGCAGGCGACCGCCAGCGCCCCTGCCAATACATTCGTCGTGTGATCGGAGTATCCCGCCGGCCGGCCGGTTTCGCGGGCGAGTTCGCTGATCCATGAGAGATGGGCGATTTCATCCGGAGCGGGATAGCTGCTGATGCAATGGAGCAGACCAAACGCCGCGCCAAGTCCCGCGAGCCAGTTGCAGGTGGTCTTCACTTCCGCCAGCGTTGCAGCGCCGGTGGAAAGGAGCATTGGCTTTTGCAGGGCCGCTGCGGCACGTATCAGGGGGAGGTTCACCAGATCCGGCGAGGCGATTTTAATGGCCGGAAGTTCCAGCGATTCGATCAATGAAAGATCTGTGGGTGAAAACGGTGTGGCGACAGGAATCAGGTTGTTTGCACGAATCGCGTCAACGATCCGGGCAGCATCGCGGCGCGAAAGCTCATATCGCCGCAGCATGGCGAAGGGATCAGCA
>JBBQCK010000030.1:0-10667 GCA_038318605.1 Tepidisphaerales bacterium
CCTGGAGGTCGACGACAAGACGCTCAAGGTGATCATCAACGGGCTGTATTATCCGCAGAGCCCGTACGAGTTCACGATGCTCTCGGCCGACATCCTCGGCAGTGTCTATGAGCGGTTCCTCGGCAAGGTCATCACCCTCACCAGCGGCCACACCGCGCGCATCGTCGAAAAGCCCGAAGTGCGAAAGGCCGGCGGCGTCTATTACACGCCAAAATACATCGTCGACTACGTCGTCCAGAACACCGTCGGCAAACTGCTCGAAGGCAAGACGCCCAAAGAAGCCGCAAAGATCAAAGTGCTCGATCCCGCTTGCGGTTCTGGTTCATTCCTGATCGGCGCGTATCAGTTTCTGCTCGACTGGTATCTGAAACAGTACGCTGCCGTCGACCCGCATACGCTGGCGCAGCAGAAGAACGCCCCAATCCGCCCGGCCATCGTGAAACAGACCGACATCGCGCCGGGCGAGCAGTTCATCCCCGGCTGGGCGCTCACCATTGCCGAGCGGAAACGAATTCTGCTCGATCACATCCACGGCGTCGATATCGACAACCAAGCGGTCGAAGTGACCAAGCTCAACCTCCTGCTGAAATGCCTCGAAGGCGAAACGAGCCAGACCCTGGGGTTCAATGGGCGACTCTTTCGCGAACGCGCCTTACCCGATCTGGGCAAAAACGTCTTGTGTGGCAATAGCCTGATCGGCACCGACATCATCGGGACGGAAGTGTGGCAGCAGATGAACGAAGACGGACGCGTCCGCATCAATCCGTTCGACTACGACCGCTCGTTCCCGCAGGTGTTTAAAGGCAGAGGCGGAGGATTTGATGCTGTCATCGGCAATCCGCCGTATGTTCGCGTCCAACGCATCGGGCACGATCAAGCTGATTACATTTTCTCACGCTACCAGACACCCGCGAGCAAGACGGATCTCTCACAGATCTTCCTTGAGCGCTCACTCGAGATCATCAACGATCGCGGGCTTGCGGCTTTCATCTGCACTTCGCAATGGATCGCGACGGATTATGGAGAGAAGATGCGAGCGCATCTGTCTAAGAATGGTTTCCTGCACACCGTGGTTGACTTTGGGTCGCTTCCCGTCTTCGTAGGTGTAAGCACCTACCCCTCGATCTACGTTCTCGGGCGAAGCAGGTCCGACAGCATCGAGTTGACGAAGCTCGTTCAGCCAGACGAGTTGAACGAAGAAGGCATCGCGAAGGCAAAACGCCGCATCGTGCCGCTCAACACGCTTTCGGCGGAGCCTTGGAACTTCGCGGACTTCGACTTAGTTCGGAAGCTAAGAACTAAAGGTGCCGCCGAGCCGAAGCCGCTCGCGACGTACGGACATGCATACATCGGCACGTTGACCGGCCTTGATGAAGCGTTCGTCGTGACTAATGCGGTGGCGGAAAATGAGCGGATTGAGCAGGACGTTTGCATTCCTTACGCGTATCGTGGCGAAGAAGTCTTCCGGTTCAAGCCCGTCGTCACCAATTCAAGAGTTATCTATCCGTATACGAGCGGGCCCGAAGGATCGCCGGAACTCATCCCCGAAGCAGACTTCAAGACACGCTATCCCCATGCGCACCGTCACTTGTTCGAGTTCTACGACCGTCTCGTCGAGCGGCTAGACACCAGGCGGAAGTACGCGACCGGCGATCAGTGGTTCCGACACTTGCGCGCAGGTTCCTTTAATTACATCAGACCGCCAAAGCTCCTCATCAAGGGCATCGACCGGCGAATGGGAGTGGGGCTCCTCGACGCCCATTCAACCTTCAATGGAGCGAATTGCCCGGGATTCATCCTCGAAGCAGACACGGCCAAAATGAAGCCTTTGCTCGCACTGCTGAATTCGAAGCTCCTCTCGTACCACATGAAGGTCGTTTGCCCGCCGAAGCTCAACAACTACATCCGCTTCAACGCGACCAATATCAACGAAGTGCCGATCGTTTGGGGCGAAGAGAAGATGATGTCGAGCATAGCTGCCCTCGTCGACACCATGCTGTCCCTCCACAAGAAGCTCCCGGCGGAGAAACTTCCGCAGAGGCGGGAGCAGATCGAACGAGAGATCGACGCAACAGACCGCCAGATCGATGCGCTCGTCTACCAGCTCTATGGCCTCACCGACGAAGAAATCGCCATCGTCGAGGAGGCGACGCGGTGATGCCAGAAAGCCAAGCCGACCATCACGTCTTTGTAGACGAGTCGGGCGATGCCGTTCTATTTAACGCGAACGGCGACGTCATCATAGGGCAGAATGACGCGCCGCTCGTGTTCATGGTTGGCGCTCTTCACCTGCCAAACCCTATAGAGGCATCCGCGAAGTTAGAAACGCTGCGGCAAAGCTTGTTGGACGACCCGTACTTCGCCAGTGCTGAATCGATGCTGCCGGAACGAAAGAAGACCGCATTGATGTTCCACGCAAAGAACGATCTGCCCGAAGTGCGTCGCGAGGTGTTCCGACTGCTACCGGAATTGGGCGGAACGATGCACGTCGCCATTCGCCGGAAGCGTGACATGGCGGACGAGGCTCAACAATTGTTCCGTGAGAGCATGCAGAAGTTGTCACTGGATGCTTACTACGACGACTTAGTCGAACGGGCATTCAAGCAAATGATTCCACCCGCTTGTATCCCCCACATCACGTTTGCCAAACTCGGGAATGCTGATCGGAGGGCCGCCCTGCGGACTGTTATTCAGCGTGTCGTGCGATTCGACGGGAATGCGAATGACCCGAACTACATGGACAAAGTCCGGATCGACGCAGCTTTTTCAAAAGACGTGGCCGGTCTGCAGGTGGCGGATTATTACCTTTGGGCGCTGCAACGCGTATTCAAGAAACACAACGGGGAACGGCGCTATTACGAATCCGTGTCGACGGCTTATCGGGTAATCTGGGATCTGGACGATCGCCGTGATCAGGAAGCGGGCGCGGTATACGACGCGGAGAACCCGCTCACTTTGGTGAAAATAAAACCCGTGGCAGGCTAGGTTTGCGTGGCAAGCCACGCAGAACACACGGCATGAAGCCGACATTCACCTGCGACGGGTTTAGTCATTCTATCGGCTTTCAACGCCCGCTTCCAGTGCATTCGTCCTTATTACGAGCCGGTTATGTGGCAAGTTGACCAGGGAAAATCTAAAGGGTCGCGAATGAATCAGATAGATTGTAGCTATACCGGCAGCTTGGGTCGGTGCGTTCACCGAAAAAAGCGATGGTGTGCAAATCATCAGGTGGTGACGCGGCGGCATCGGAAAACGACTCAGTCCTCCGCCCCCTTGACTTGTCCCAGTGACAGGTTATATAATAGTTAGGGATCCGCCCCGCCGCACCCCCGCGTGCCCCCGTTGGGCTTCCACGCCCGTCACGCGCCCCGGCCAAATCAACTCGCCGCGCGCCCTCCCCAGCGCCCGCATCCATCCTCCCGCACCCCCTCGTCCCCCTTAACCCCTACCACGATCGGAGCCCCCCATGCACCCCATCGCCACCCGCCACGCCCTCTACCACGCAACCCAGACCATCCTGCCCAACTTTCCCACCTTGACCGAGTTTCCCAACCTGGTGCAACAAAATGAGACAATATGCAACAAATCTGAGCCCGTCACAACCGAAAACCCAAACACCACACTCGCGCAAACTTCCCGCATGATTGAACTTGCGGCCGAATCCCCCGAATCCCGCCCCGCGCGCCACGCCCGGACCTGTTGCGCGACCGTTTCGGGCAACGCCGGCCTCCCGGCCACCGCCGACCAGACCCTCCCCTCCACCTTCGCCCTCGAACCCGACGACCCGCGCCTCCACGATCTCTCTGCCCTCAACGCCCGCCAACTCCATGCCGTGGATCTCTGCGCCCTCGGCCATTCCGATGCCGAAGTCGCCGCCGCTGTCGGCGTTGCTCGCGCCACCATCTACCGCTGGCGCAGATTCCACCCCGCCTTCCTCGCCGAACTCTCCCAACGCCGGGCCGACCTCCACGAACATACCGCCGACCAACTCCGCAATATGCTCGCCAAGGCCACCCAAAACGTCGGTGCCCTTCTCGACGCCGACGACCCCAAAATCCGCGACAGGGCCTCCCTCCTCATCCTTCAGCGATTCGCCCCGCGCACCCTCGAACCCGGCCCCGCCAAAAAAACCTCCGACTTCGTCCACGCCCACATCCAGGCCCAACTCAACCGGCCAAACATCGCCTCCGAAACCCTCAACAACGCCCATGTCGAAATGCTCACCAGAGCCGATCCCCAGTTCATCGCCGCCTGCCGGCAGATCATCGCCGCCCGGGAAGCCGCCGATCCCCCAGCCGCGCTATAATGCGCCGTCATGCCCAGCCACACCCTGTCACCCTTTCCCGACGAGCTTCTGGCCGCCAAGAAGCGGATTCGCGAGCAGGCGCGGTCATATGGGCTGGATTTCTTTCCCGTCATTTTCGAGATGTGCGACTACGAGCAGATGAACCAGCTCGCGGCCTATGGGGGGTTCCCCCAGCGATATCCGCATTGGAAATGGGGGATGGAATATGAACGCCTCCGCAAGCAGCATTTTTACGGCCTGGGGCGCATCTATGAGATGGTCATCAATAACGATCCCTGCTACGCATACCTTCAGGAATCAAATCCGCTCATTGATCAAAAGCTGGTTATCGCCCATGTCTATGGCCACAGCGATTTTTTCAAAAACAACCTGTGGTTCAGCAAGACCAACCGCAAGATGATGGACGAGATGGCGAATCATTCCACGCGGATTCGCCGCCACGTCGAGAAACAGGGATACGACACCGTCGAACAATGGATGGATGTCTGCCTTTCCATCGAGCACCTCATCGATCCGCACAGCATGTTTCTTCGGCGCGGGCCGGCCGAGCGCGAGACGCAGGACACCCGGCGCGCCGAGCCGGTGCCGCGCATGCAGGCCAAGGGGTACATGGATCGTTACATCAATCCAAAGCATGTCATGGAGGCCGAGGAGAAAAAGCAGGCGGATGCGCTCGCTCGCCGGAGAAACATCTCGCCGCCCCGGCCGACGCGTGATGTGCTGCTTTTTCTGCTTCAAAACGCGCGTCTCGAGGACTGGCAATCAGATTGTCTGTCCATTGTCCGCGAAGAGGCGTACTACTATGCGCCGCAGGGAATGACCAAGGTCATGAACGAAGGCTGGGCCTCGTTCTGGCACAGCACCCTCATGACGCGGCATTTTGTCGAGGCGAAGGAGATCATCGACTACGCCGACCACCACAGCGGCACCGTCCACATGCCGCCGGGGAATTTTAATCCATACAAGGTCGGCATCGAGCTTTTCCGCGACATCGAGGACCGCTGGAACAAGGGGCGCTTCGGCAAGGAATATGACGAGGCGGATCGACTCGGCGAGAAAAAATCCTGGGACAAGGGCCTTGGGCTCGGGCGGGAGAAAATTTTCGAAGTGCGCCGCGTCTATAACGATGTGAATTTCATCGATGAATTCATGACGGCGGAGTTCATCGAGAAGCATCGCTTTTATCAGTATGGCCGGGATCCGCACACCGGCCAGATGCGCGTCATCAGCCGTGACCCCAAGCGCATCAAGCAGACCCTTCTCTACCAGCTCACGAATATGGGCCAGCCGTTCATCTATGTTGTTGACGGCAACTACTGCGATCGTGGGGAGCTGTATCTCGCCCACCAGCACAGCGGCCCGGATATGGAAATCAAGACCGCCGCCGAAACGCTCAAAAACGTCTGGAAAGTCTGGAAACGCCCCGTGCACCTCCAGGCAAGGATCGACGATGAGATGATGCTGTTCAGCTATACGGGCGACCAGATCAAGCAGCAGACAATTCATGACGAATTGCCGCCGCCTGCGCATCAGGTGAGATGATTTGCATCCGCCAGCGCCCGCGCCGGCGCATCGTCGCGGACGCCGGCGCGCTCGGCGTCAAACAGCAATCTGCCAACCCTCAGCGTCAGCGGCGTCAGCGCCGCCCCCGCAAGCGCGTCAATGACATAATGAAACCGGCAGTAGACCGTCGCGATCAGCAGCAAAAGCGACGTCGGCACCATGATCCAGAAAATCCGCCGCGCGTGCCGCCATGCCAGCGTCAGAATCACCAGGGTCACCAGCACATGCGCCGAGGGAAACACATCGACGAACGTATGCGACGCCGAGTTCATTGTGTTGGCAATGAAGCTCCCAAGCCGGGTCGTCGCAGCAAGGTCGGGTGGTGAATCATGAACGATCGTAAATCGCGGCCCGCGCGCCGGCACCAGAAAATAGCCAATATATGAAACGTAAAACGCCAGCGCGATCATGTGAATCGCCCGTTGCGCAACCGGCCGATTTCGCCGCCAGAGCGGAACCACCAGCGCCACCGGCAGCACAAAGTATGTGGCGTAACACAGGTAGAGCAGAGCGGTGAGCCAGGGTGTAACAAATTGCTGGCACCAGAGCGTCACGTCGCGCCCGAAAATCCATCGGTCGATCGCAATGAGCCAGCGATCGCAGAGCGTGGGGTGGACGATCGCAATAAGTGTCCCCAGCCCGTCGTACACCATCGGCACCAAAATCAGTGGATAAAAATTGACAAATAGCCTTGGCCCGGGTTTCACGGCAAAATTGCCCGGCCGGGCGAGCCGCGAGATCCAGCCAACCATCAACAGCATCAGCGCATACCGCACCGGCAACGCCCAGGCCGGATGCAGCCGCCCCGACACGGCGCAGCCAACTGAGACAGCCAGCATGACGGCCGCCGCGGCGCCATTGAGTTTTTCGAGGGGACGAAGCGGGCTGTTCATCGCACGAAAGGTTCAGGCATGACCGAAAAATCAGGCTACAAGGTGATCGAGGTTCGGCCCACGCCGAATCCAAACGCCATGCGCTACATACTCGATCGTCCAATCGTCGCCCAACCCGCCAGTTTCTGCAACGCGGAAGCCGCCGTGGACCATGAATTGGCCGGCCGGCTCTTCGGTATCGACGGGGTCGAGCGTTTGCTGATGCTGAACGATTCCGTGACCGTCAACCGCCGGCCGGGCGTTGCGTGGGCCGTGCTGAATCGCAAGGTGAAACAGGTTTTGGCAAAAGCTTGAGATTTGCAAATTTGCCGTCTCAAAATCCTCGCCGCAATCGAACCCGCCACACCGGGCGGCGTATCAATGCTGCAACGTGTTTCTCCCCTCCCTGCCTCGCGGGTCCACCCACGCCCGCGGGGCTTTTTTACTTGCGGCTGAAATCTCCGCAATGCCTCCCAACTCATTGCAGCCCGTCGTTGTCGTCCTGGGTTTCGTTGTCCGGCAACGGCGGCATCTGACGGGCAATGGCGGCCGGAACGCGCCCCGTCGGAAAGCAGACCGCAAGCTCGCCATCGCTCGTCGCAATGCAGATGCGCCCGGCCTTGTCGAGCCAGATGCGCCGCGCTGCGCCCGTAGGAATGTTGGCGGTAAATGTCGCTTCCAGCACAAATGGCGCCACGGCATCAGGCTCATATCGAATGCGCTGCAAAGCGCCCGGCCGGTTGTACAGAAAGAGCGTGCCGTCGCCCGCGACGATCAGCGTCGGTTTCGAGCCATCTCCCTTCGCGCTCTCGGGCAGATTCCAGCTCACCGCTTTTCCGGTGCGTGTTTGAAGCGAAAGCGTATCAATGCCGTCTGAATAGTGCATGCCATCCGGCGTCGTCAGGAGTAGATCGCCGGCCGGCGCCGTTGCTGGCAACTCGGTAAGCAGCGGCTCGTTTGCCTGCATCGCGCGCCAGCCGGCCGCCTCCAGTGCCCACGCCGCATCGGATTTTCTCGCGGGCCAGTCGTTGGCGTCCCATCCAACTGTTTGGCCCAGCACGCCGATGAGCCACACCGGAAATCGCGGCGTCGGGTCGGCCAGTGTCGGATCAACAATGAGCGTCTCGGTGTCGTCGGATTTTGTGTTCCGCAAAATCCATCGCCCGCGATGGTCGATGCCCACGAGCCATGCGTAATGCCGCAGCTCCGGCGGCAGCACTGGCACGAGCCCGTCGCCGACAATCTGATGCAGGCCGGCTTCATCGTTGCCTATAAACCAGTTGCCCTCCCATCCGGTCAAAAAATGGCGCGCAGGATCGAGTGTTGCAATGAGCCGGCCATCAATCGACCAATCCAGCAATCGAATCGGCATGCCGGGGCGCACGATGATCCACGCGGGCGCAACCTTTGCATCCCTTCCGTCGTCGGTCGAAATGTTCACGCCATCACGCGCAAAAAACACCGCGCCACGATCGGGAAGCTCGCTGACAAGCTTCATGCGCGGCGTCACCAGGCGCATGCCACCGAGCGTGGGTGATTCGACGATGGCGAGCAGCCGATCGATGCGCGCCCGTACTTCCGCGCCATTTTCATCTCGCAGTTGTCTGATGATCGGCGCAATGGAAGCCCCCATCAGGCCGAGCGATGCCTGTGCTTCTTCACGAACGCGCGGCAACGGATCGCCAAGCTGCTCGATGAGCAATCGAATCTTCTTCTCATCGACCCGGGGCGGATCGATCGCCACGAGCTTGAGTGCGACCGCATCGTCGCCGTCACTTTTGGAGACTGCTTTGCGAATTTGCAGCACGCTGCCATCCTGCAACGGAACGAGGTAGATCACCCCTTCGCCAAATCCCGCCGCCGGGTCGAGCGTTGTCCAGCCACCATCGACAAATCGCGCAACGGATGTTCCGCCAGGGTGGTCAACCGATGGCGGAACCCAGGCGAGAAGCCCGCGTCCATCGAGCAGAATATGCACGGGCGCGGAGGAGGAATCGGCCGCCAAATCGCACAGCACAGGCGAAGGAATTTCCTTCCAATCGTGTGCGGCATCGAAAATGCTCACGCCCGAACGTGTTGGAATGGCCGCAAAATCCCCCCAGGCGAAGCCGGATTCCCACAGATAATCCTGAGGCGAACGTGCAAGTGTCAGCGTGGCATCGCCCTTGGGTGAATACCGCAAAAGCGGCTTCGAGTCTTCCTGCGCAACGACCGACGGCATCCAGGTGCCGTCCTGCGATGCCGACCAATAAACGAATCGCACCCGCTGAGTGGTCACCATCGCCTGTCGGCTGTAGGCATCTTCCTGGCGCAAAAGTTGGCCGAGGTCCGCGCCCTTCTCGTCGCGTATCCAGATGCATCCCGCCGTGTCGAGGTAAACCGGAGTCTGCAGTACGAAGTGCGCGGCATCCTTGAGATCCGCGACGGGAGTGGGAAGCGCCTTGTGCGCGCGCAATGCCGGTAGAGCACTCCGAACGACATCCATGTAATCAGCCGGTCCGACGGCGCGAGTTGTCGCGAGGATTGATCGGGTAACGGCGCTGAAATCGATTTCGAGGACGCGAGGCGGGGGGGCATCGGAAGGGAAGAAATGAAGTACGCAAAAGTGCATGCCGAGCGTCACCACGAGGGCGACGGCGGCGAACACACCTTTTTGCGTTATCCGGCGCAAGGGCATTGATTTGAATTATACGCTGCCGGTGAAGGATTCCAGCGAGCAAGCGAGCGTATTATCCCGCAGATGCCAGCCAGTTTGCCTTCATGAACTCAACAAATTGCGGCAGAGATTGTTCTGGCCCGGGCGCCTGCTCGCGGTGCCAGCGTTTTTCTGTTTCCAGGCAAATCCAGCCGTCGTAATTGATCGACCGCAGCGCCCCGAGCATCTCCACCAGCGGCAGCGTGCCCTGACCAAGCAGCGTGGGGATATTTTTATTGCTGATCCGATTGGAATCCTTGATGTGAACGTGCCGGATTCGTGTGCCGAGCGCTTCCATCGTCAACGCGGGTGATTCGCCGCCGCGGAAGGGATGTTCGAGATCGAGAAGCACGCCCACTTCATCCGGCGTAAAATCGCTGATCAGCTCGAGCACCTGCGGCGATGTGGACCACGCATCGTGCGTTTCCAGCAGTACGCAACAGCCGGCCGGCGCGCAGATTTTCACAAGCTGTCGCAGATGCCGAATCGCAAGCAGCCGGGCCTCCTCGCGCGTCAGGTCTTTGGGTATCGCGCCGCCGAAAACGCGCAGAAAGTGTGTATGCAATTTGTCCGCCAGCACCGCGTGCCGATGGCATTCATCCAGCATCATCTGCCAGCGCTCTGCCGCGGGGGATACAACAGAGATCGAGGTGTTGAGGCAGGGAACTTTCAGATTGTGCTGGCGAAGCATCTCCATCGTCGCCGGCAATTCGTCGTTGAATTCCGCCAATCGCGTGATGTCGATATCGGCGGCAATTCCGCGGAAATCGATGCCGTTCATGCCGTTGGCAGCGGCGGCCCCGATGATCTGCGGCAGCGTCCAATCCGGACATGCCAGCGTGGAAAAGGTCAGTTGCATTGATTCAAACGCTACCCGCCGATCCGAGGGCCGGCAAACGCATGGGTGGCGGAGACTGATGCGATTCTTTATTGCCCGGCGCGCGGCATCATTTCCACATGACCGGCGAAAATCGCACGCCGGCCGGCGGGTGTTCGGACCACCAGCCGCCCAATCGAATCCAGCCCCTCACATCGCCCGATGATTGGTGCCTCGTTCGATTCACCGGCGATTGTCTGCGTAATCGCGACCGTCTGGCCAGTAAGCGCGTGGTGGCGTTCATACTCGCGCAATAGTGCGGAGAATGGCGTCTCACGGCTGAGCAACAGTACACGCTGCAAATGCCGCGCAATGGCAACTGCGGCATCGGTCAGATCGAAAGATTCGCCGGCA
>JBBQCK010000031.1:0-10530 GCA_038318605.1 Tepidisphaerales bacterium
TGGTCGGCGGCGGCCCTATCCGCTTGAAGCCGGGGCAATGGACCGACGATACCTCGATGGCACTCTGCATGGCCGAGAGCCTCGTGGAATTGGGCGCATTCGATCCGATCGATCAACTGCGGCGATATGTGCGATGGTGGAAGGAGGGCCACCTCAGCTCGACGGGGACATGCTTTGATATTGGCAACCAGACCCGCGCCGCGCTGACAGAATTTATTTCAACCGGCGGACAGGAAAACGGCGGAACCGGCCAATTCAACGCCGGGAACGGTTCATTGATGCGCGTCGGGCCGGTCGCCGTGGCGTATGCGAGCCGGCCGGCGATGGCGATACACCTTGCGGGCGAAAGCTCGAAAACCACCCACGGCAACGTCGAATGCGTTGATGCCTGCCGGTACTTTGTCGGGCTTCTCGTTGGAGCGATTTCCGGACAGCCAAAGGCCGAAATCCTTGCAGAAGGTTTCTCGCCGGTTGGCGGCGTGTGGGATCGCGAACCGCTGACATCAAAGATTGCCACCATCGAAGGCGGCTCGTATCTGAGAAAACAGCCGCCGGCAATTCGTGGTACGGGCTATGTAGTCGATTGCCTTGAGGCCGCGCTCTGGGCATTCGCACGGACGGACGACTTCAAATCCGCGATTCTCGCGGCCGTGAATCTTGGCGACGACGCCGACACGACCGCCGCCGTCTGCGGCCAGATCGCTGGGGCATACTACGGCGTCAGCGCCATTCCGGCCGCATGGCTTGAGACGCTGGCGGAGCGCGATCTCATCACCAGCCTTGCAACCGCACTAACGAAAATCACGGGTTGAAATTCGGGAAATGTGCTGCGTTTTGGCGCTCGCGATCAGGGCCGTGACGCGGCCAGGCACCCAGGGAGATTGTCACCGCATTTCCGACTTCGGATTCCGATGCCCAACATCCGATAAGGATGGAATGATTGCTGCATCAGACCCGATGGTGGCTAATCCCGGCCGGCTGCGGATTTTGACGGTGCTGGCATCGGCGGGGAGCGCTGGTGGTGAGTTTGTCACGGTGCGCGAGCGCACCGGACTGACGGATGGGAATCTGTCGGCCCATGCGCGCCGACTCGCCGGCGCGGGGCTGATCGCGATCAACAAACAGTTTCGCGCCGGGCGGCCAACGACAACCTATACCCTGACGCGCGACGGACGGGCGGCGATGGAGAATCACCTCGCCGAACTGAATGCAGCGCTGCGACCTGTCGAGATGCAGCCTCTCGCCAGACACGATGCATCACGAGACGTGCCCAACGACTCCGATCAGGATGATTGGATCGATTGACGCCCCGGTGCACCGGCCGAGCCGCATTCCGGGCAAATGCCGCCGCTCGAACGCAAATCATAGCCGCAGACCACGCAATGCCCGGCCCGACGGCGGCGTCGGGCGCGGAGCCGCGCCATAAGCGAGCGGGTCGGCAGCAGGATCAACAGCAGTACAAGAATCCAGTCCGGCACACCCAGCATCCAGAATCGTCCGCCCAAACCGTCAAAATCTTTCTTGCTGACCGCGTAGGTGAAACCGGCGTGGGTCGTCGAATAAAGCGTTTCGGCCATCAGGTCGTCGCGCATCACTCGGAAGCGGCCATCATCTTCCCGGCCCGCCATGATCCATTCATCGGAGTGTTCAACGCGGATGGTGCTCAGCAAAAGGGTGATGCTGCCGTGGTGTGAAGCGGCGGCCTGAAGGCGATGGGCCGGAAATATCACAGCGGCCAGATGGGTCGCCCGGTAGCTCCCGATCCAAGCGACAATCACTATCACGCAAAGCATGGCTGAGAGACGCGAGGCGAGAGTAATAACTCTTTTGCATGTCACGGGTGATCCAACTGCGTTCAACCAATTGTTGTCCGACTATTTTGCGATGTAGGTGACTTTCGCTATTTCGGTTGCTTTTGAATTACTGCGTGCATTTCGGCGAGACGTGCTGCGACCTTCTCCAGCGTTTCCGGATTGTGCGTGACAATCAGGCGTCCCGCCCAATAGTCCATACGGCCGACCATGCCACCGCTCTGCATCCAGGTTTCGGGCGCTATGAAATTCATGATCATATTCTCAACCGTGGCGACCGCTTCTTCTTCGTTTAATACGGGACTGATGGGGGGCGGGTAGCTTCCGCTGCCGGGAATCGAATTGCGTTGATCCAACCTGCCGCCCGCAATCGAATCAGCCTGCCGGCCAAACCGTATTGATTCGAGGACCAAATCCCGGATATCAAATATGCGTGTTTGACTATCGACGACGGCAAAATCATTTTCTGTCGCTAACACAATGACGCCGTTCTCGACGCGCCAGGTCAGTGTCGCACCAGACTCAAGCACGCCATGTACACACACATTCAGCAAGGTTCCTAACGGAACCCTTTGCAGGGAAATTGCCCCGACGTGCACCAGGCCATTTGAAAAACCATGAATTGCCGGCCGGTCAATGACGATGTTTTCACCCGTGGCGTCAACGAGTTTTCTGACGGCGTCATCAAGTGTTGATTCACTTACTTCAAAGCGATCGATGATCCGATCGAAATCAACCACCCGCGACAATGGGTTGGGATTTGTGATGCGGATGGGTGAGGGGCGAATGGGGTCCGGCCAATAGGCAACAACGGTTGCCGTAGGAATCTCGGCCGGCCGGCTGGGACGGAGCCAATACATCACCGCCAACGCCAGTGCCGCACTGAATACCCCGGCCGCAATCTGCCTTAGAAGCATCGCAGTCTCCCCTCGTCTGGGGTGAATAAAGGTTCAATCATCATCCACCCGCCCTCATTGAAACGCGCATCGCCGCGAGCAATGCCGCGGCTCGATGGTGCTCGGTGGCTGTCGCGCGCAAGGCCAGTCGACCCGCGATCAGAGTTGGCGACTCCTCGATATTGAACTGTCCAAAAATGTTTGCAACCGCATCTTCAACGCTTGTATCAGGCGGTGCGACAGGCGATTGGAGCGGCGCGGCATGATTGAAGAATTCTGTTGTCTGCTTGGACTCGGCGATCAGGTAGCGAACGTCGTACATCCGCAGGATGAGCTGACCGTCGCGAGAGCCAGCGCTGTTCGCCGGCCCGGATTCGCTTTGCCTCGGCGGCACAACCGGCGCGGCCATCGGCGGAAGCAGAAAGCAGACCACAACCACCAACACCGCGGCAATGGCTGTCGCGGCATACCGGCGAAGACAACTTGCAATTAGATTCATGCCTCTTCTCCCAGTCGGCGAGATGCGACGCCCAACTGCGCCGCGCTGCGTCGGCCATTCTCGCATCTACTCGCGCACGTTGCGAGCCGCCCGACACGCTTTCAACTCCGTGCGGAGTTCGCTGAGTCTGACGGCGGCGGCCTCATGCGAATGCGCAGTTGCTGTAACGACGCATCGACCACCGAAATAATTCCAATCCACATATTCGCCAGCCTCAATTACAGGGCCGTAGTTTTCCGGTGCCAGCAACCGTGCGGATTCCGGCTCTATGGAAACATCGCGAGTTGGATTACAGCAAGTTATCCAGATCCGCTCCAGTGCAAAATGTTCAGAGTTGTGCGCAACGATCAGATCGCGAATGTCGTAGATTCGGGTTTCAGTGCGGTCCGACGGAAACCCATCGGGCGCGACGAATATAACGCCATCGCGGATGCGAAGTGTTCCATCAGAAGGCGGCCGATTTCCCCCGTGATACTGGCGGCTTAATGCTTCCAAGGCTGACTTTAGAGAAACATTGTGAAGGGCGACGGATACGGGTTTTCCCCAAGCAAACTGATCGTCGAAGACAATATTCTCCTTGCATTGTTCGCTGAGCAGATTCAGCGCATCTGTGCATGGCATGTTCCTGACGTCAAATGATTCGACGATTCGATCGAGGTCTATTGTGGGCGTTTGCGGCTGGTCCAAGGCAAGAAAGCTTTGCGCTAGAACGCCCATCGGCTCAGCGGTTGTCGTCGAAACCGGCGGCGGCACGGCCTTTGGGGTGCTCTTCAGCAAGTGAATCACACTAAAAGCAACAAGGGCCGAGAATAACGCCACAATGAATTGCCGAATCATCGCGGTGACTCGTCAAAAGCAACGCGCATAGCAGCCAATAGCGCAGCATTTCGCTTGTGATTCGTAGGTGTTGCGCGGATCGCCATGCGACCGGCGACGACCGAAGGTAATCCTTGAGATTCGATAAAGCCCAAGCCAATTAGCTGCCATTCGGAGTCAGCTGAGTTGGGAAGTGATCGGTTAGAATCCCGCGTCGTCCCATCCATTTCGTCAGCTACCTTCCGTGCATGCTCAATCAGATCGCGTACGTCGTAAATGCGCAGGACAAGTGGTTCGTCCTGTGGCAATGGTTCGATGAACAGGGTCTCGCCATCCCATCGCGACTGAAAATCTGCGTTGAGCCGCACACTCTCCGGGAACACAACGATGGGAACCACGCCCCAGGGTTGACGGGCCACCAGATTTCGCAAGATCTGCAATGCACTCAGTCCCCGTATCACAGGCCAATTGACCTTCCAACCGCCACGCGCCATCGCTTCAGATTGCGAGAAAACTATCTTTGCTCCCGATGCACTTTGCACTTTCTCCACGGCTTGAGCGATCGTCAGGCCATGAAGATCGATCTCGGCGATCGGTCGGTTTAGTGCTACGTCCTGCAGTATGCCGCTTTGATCGACAAAGCGAACGGGAAACGATCGGGCCAGCCACAGTTCATAGCCAGCCACCGCCAACCATGCCAGAAGCACCGTTCGCGCATATCTGCGAAGAAGCGGCACCATTCGCGTCATGCTTCAGCTCCGCCGTAAACGGCCCGTCACCACGTGGCGGCCCTACTCCGTCACCCAGCACGCCGCCACATGACCTGGAGAGGATTTTTTCTGTTCCAGCGGGGGCATTTGCGCCTGGCAGATGCTCAGGACGCGCAGACGCTGGCCGAGCGAGGTGATTTCCACGGTGTCCTTCGCGTCGGCATTGGCGGCGGCTTCGCGGGTCAGGGGGCAGCGCGGGTGAAAGGCGCAGCCGGTCGGAGGGTTGGCCGGCGAGGGCACCTCGCCCGCCAGCACGATGCGCTGGCGCGTCGGGCGGGGGTTGGGCTCCGGCACGGCGCTGAGCAGCGACATGGTGTAGGGGTGCCGCGGGTTGCGATACAGGTCGGTACGCCCCGCCTTTTCGACGATGCGGCCGAGGTACATCACGGCGACTTCATCGCTGAAATGTTCGACCACCGCCAGATTGTGCGCGATGAACAGATACGCGAGGCCGCGTTCCTTTTGAAGATCATCAAGAAGATTGAGAATCTGGCTTTGAATCGATACATCCAGCGCGCTGACGGGTTCGTCGCAGACGATAAAATCAGGATTGAGGGAGAGCGCTCGTGCGATGCCGATGCGCTGGCGCTGGCCGCCGGAAAACTCGTGCGGATAGCGTGATGCGTAGGATGGATCGAGGCCGACGCGTTGAAGAAGCGATGCGACCAGCTCGTCGCGCTGTCGGCCGCGGGCGATGCCGTGAACGGTGATCGGCTCGCCGATGATCCGGCCGATGGTCATGCGCGGATTGAGGCTGCTGACCGGATCCTGGAAGATGATCTGCATCGAGCCGCGCAGCGAACGCATCGCCGCCGCGCCGAGGGCAAAGACGTTGGCCCCGCGATATACAACGCTGCCGGCGGTTGCGGGGATGAGTCGCAAAATGGTCCGGCCAACGGTGGTTTTTCCGCAGCCGCTTTCGCCGACGAGACCCAGCGTGCCGCCGGGAGGGATGGAAAAGTTCACGCCGTCAACCGCCTTGACATGCCCGACTACACGACTCAAAACGCCGCGCTTGATCGGAAAATAGGTTCGCAGGTTCTCGACCTGCAAAAGCGGCAATTCGGGCGGAGCTGCTTGCATCACTTGCGATACTCCTGCCTGGCGCTGGCGATGAGGGTCGGCGCTTCCTCAACTTCGGGCCGCTGCGAGCGGCGATGATTTGATTGCGGTGGCGTGGCCGCCGCTGCGGCGTGGCCATCGGCAAAATGACATTGCGCCCAATGCACCGGCTCGACCTCGCGCAAAAGCGGTTCGTTGCCTGCGCACACCTTCATCACCGTCGCGCGCTCGCCGGAAGCGACCACCTCCATACGATCCGATTCGCCGGCCGTGGTCACCATTGCGCGCGTGCGGGGGCAGCGCGGGTGAAACTTACATCCGCCGGGAAACTTCGCGGGATCTGGAACCGAACCAGGAATCGTTTCGAGCCGCTCGGCCAGCGCGCCGAGCTGCGGCACGGAGCGGAAAAGCCCCTCGGTGTATGGATGTTTCGGCTTGTCGAATAGCGCCTCAACCGGAGCAAATTCGGCGATTCGGCTGGCGTACATCACTCCAACCACGTCGGCATTCTCGGCGACCACGCCGAGGTCATGCGTGATGAGCAGTATCGACATTCCTGTCTCGCGTTGAAGTTTGCGCAACAGTTCGAGAATTTGCGCCTGGATCGTGACATCCAGCGCCGTCGTCGGCTCGTCGGCGATGAGCAACCTGGGCTTGCAGGAAAGCGCCATGGCGATCATGACGCGCTGTCGCATGCCGCCGGACATCTGGTGCGGATACTCGCGCACGCGCCGGTCGGGATCGGCAATGCCCACATCCGCCAGCGACTGCTCGGCAATTTGCAACGCCGCGCGCCGGCTGACGTGCTGGTGGAGTATGACCGCCTCGGCAATCTGGTCGCCAATGGTGAAGACCGGATTCAGGCTGGTCATCGGCTCCTGAAAGATCATGGCGATGTCCCGGCCGCGCACGCGGCGCATTTCTCGCTCGCGAAGCGTGAGCAAATCGCGGCCTTCTAACAGGATTCGCCCGCCGAGGATTTTGCCTGGCGGGGCCGGTATAAGGCGCAGAATGGACAACGCACTGACCGATTTCCCACAGCCGCTCTCACCCACCAGGGCGTCGGTCTGGCCTGGATAAATCGACAACGATAGATCGCGCACCGGGCGAATCTGGCCGCGTTCGGTGTCGAAGCCCACGTTGAGGTTGTCGATCTGAAGCAGAGGTTGAGGCATTGCCGTCAGTTCATTCTAATGATCAAAACGTTCAATCGGCGCCGCGCAGCCGCGGATCGAGGACATCGCGCAGAAAATCGCCGAGAAGATTCAGCGCCAGGCATAGCACGAATATCGCGATGGTGGCCGCGGCAAACTGCCACCAGACGCCGCGCAGCAATTCCAGCTTCGCGTCGTCGATCATACGCCCCCAACTCGGCTTTGCCGAGATGCCAAGGCCCAGCAGGGTTAGCACCACCTCCGCCTGAACAAAGTCCACCGCGCCAAGACTAAACGTGATGATGATCAGATGGGTGATGTTCGGAAGAATATGGCGCACCAGAATGCGCGGCGTATCGAGTCCCATCGCCCGCGCCGCCACGACATAGTCGCGCTCGCGGATGCTCAGCACTTCTCCGCGCACCAGGCGGCACAGCCCGACCCAGCTCGTCAGGCCCATTGCCAGGATCACCGCTTCAAGATCGCGATCGCCGGCCGGGGCTGCCTTGGTTGTACCCTGCGGCGCATCCTGCGCATCGCTCTTGGCCACCTGAAAACTGGCGCGCAGAACAAAGATGATCGCGAGCGTCAGCAGAATCCATGGCACGCTGCTGACCGTGTTGACGACCCAGATGATGATCGCATCGACAATGCCGCCGAAGTAGCCGGCCAACACGCCGAGCACCGTGCCGATGGTCAGGCTGAGCGCCGATGCGATGACGGCGATCGTCAGGGCGACGCGCGTGCCGTATATGACGTGCCAGAAGACGCTCCGGCCGAGAATATCCGTGCCCAGGAGCAGATCAATTGGACCGCCGTGCGGCACTCGTTCGGCTGACGCCGCGGCGCCGGTCGGGGGTGGAAGCTCTGGATCTTCAGGCGGGGCGGCGGCGGAACTTACGAAGCTGGGAGGCGCGTATTCCTTTCCGACAATCTGCCAGATCAGTCCATCCTTCTTCAATTGATCGCTGCCATCGAGATCTGCATGGCGGTCAAAGACCGGCAGAAAGGTCAACAGCCCGACGATGACATAGAGCGCAACGATGATGGCGCTGATGAACGCGGCAGGCCTGCGATAAAGACGCAGCATCAGTTCGCCAAATCGCGATCGGCCAATCGGATCATCCAGGGCAGTGTTCTTCGCGGGGGCATCCATCAGTACAGGCTCACTCTCGGATCGACCAGCGTGTAAAGAATGTCCGTCACCAGCACCAGCAGGCAGTAGACAACGGCGAGAAAATAGGTCACGGCCATGACCAGCGCGGAATCGGAGTTGAAGATCGCCTCCACCAGCAACCCCCCCGCGCCGGGGATCTGAAACATGCGTTCGAGAACCAATGCTCCCATGAGCAGTCCCGGCAGCGCGGTGACGGTGTTGGTCAGAACGGGGATCAACACATTTCGCAGCACGTGAACCAGCAGCGCATCGTGCCGGGAGACGCCTTTGCTGCGGGCGGTTCGCACATAGTCCGAATGCAATTGTTCGAGCACCACGGTGCGATAGAAGCGGGTGCCGCCGCCCATGCCGCCGAATACGCTGACCAGAATCGGTAGTGCGGCGTATTGAATGCAATTAAAAAAGCCAACGCCCCACCCCGCTATCGGAAACCAGTGAAGCCGTGCCCCGAACAGCCATTGACCAAGCAGATAAAGGCTGACGATCGGAATGCTCATGCCCAAAACTGAGAGCAGGGTGACGACAAAATCGGGCCACCTCCCGCGCCATGACGAAATATAGAGCGCAATCAACAACTGCAAGCCCAGCTCGATGACGAAAACCGGGCCCTGTATTGCCAGGGATATTGGCGCCTTCGCAAGGAACAGCTCACTGACCGGCCGGTTGTAGTGTGATGATTTTCCGAATTGGAATGTCAGCGTGCGAAAGAAGCGGCTATCGAATGCCTTGCGAATTTGTCCCGACTTAAGAGCCGTGAAGTCGAGCCACGCAGGCTTGTCGAGCCCATATTTCTCCCGATAGGACTTCCTCACCGCGGGCGATGAATGTTTGCCAAGCGCGGTGATCGCCGGATCGGGCAGCGCGACGACGAACAACGCGAACGTCAGCAGCATTACGCCGAGCACCGTCGGTATCGTCCAGAGGATTCGGCGAATGATGTATGCGCCCATCGCGGATTAACTCTGTCAGTGACGCTTGAACCATGCTTCGCGAGCTTTGGTGTCGATCGAGGCATACATCATGTACATCACCCGGCCGTTGCCATAGTCCATCGGCTCGTAATTCTTCACCCAGTTGTACCGCAGGCCAAACACGACGGGTGAAGTGGTGAAAAGCACCGGGCAGTCATCGCAGACAAGCTCCTGCATTTTCAAGTAAAGTGCATCCCGCTGGGGTCCCTCGACCATGAGCGAGGCGCGATCGAACAACGCATCGTATTCAGGGTTTTTGTAGGCAGTCAGGTTCAGGCCCGAGCTGCCAATCATGCGGCTGGAAAACAACTGAAGAAACGTCTGCCCGTCAGGATAGTCGGCGACCCAACCCATGTAGAACATTTGTGCCTGGTATTTGTTCAAAACTTCCTGATGCTCAGCCCACGTTTTGTACACCGGATTAATTCTTAATCCGATCTGCGACATCTGCGAAATGAAAAACTCCACCTCCTGCCGTGCGGAGGTGTCGGTGTCGCCCATATAAACGGTCAGCGCCGGAATCGAGCCGCCGTTAATCCGGCGCGCCTCCTCCATTTTCGCGCGGGCGGCCGCCAGGTTGAATTTCGTGTAGGGGTTGATGTGTGTCGGGTCATAGGCAGGAAACGACGGCGGAAGCGGACCATTCGCCGGCTCGCCGCGGCCATTGGAATAAATGCGAATGTATTTTTCGCGATCAAACGCCATCGACATCGCCTGCCGAAGCGGCTTGTTGCGCCCGACGACCGCATCATTCATGTTGAATCCGATGTAATACACGCTCGGGTCGGGCTCCTTGCGGAGTATGACGCCATCGCGGCGCATTTCGTCGGTCAGTTCACCGCCGAAGCGAATCGCCTGACTGAACGATTCCTTGGGGATGCCGGAGCGATCGAGCTGGCCGTCACGAAACCGGATCCATCGCGGCAGATCCTGTGGAAAATACCCAAACTCGATGCGTTTGATGTGGGGCAGGCGATCGGCCGCGGGAACCTCAACGCCGCCATCGATGTCGGGCCGGCCGCGATAAGTTGGATTGGCGCGCAGCACGACGCGCTGTTCGGGGCGCTCTTCCTCAAAATAAAACGGCCCACTTCCGATTGGCGTCCTGTCGAAATCGCGGCCGAGCTTTTCAACCGCCGGCCGGCAGACGATGGATGTCGGCATGTGCGCAAGGTTGTAAAGAAGCTGCGGATATGCCTCGGTCAACTGGATGCGAACGGTGTAGTCGTCCAGAGCCTGCAGGCCGGAAATGGGCCGATCCCAGTCGATTGCTTCGCTGCTCGCGGCTTTGGCGGTGTAGTCCCACCAATCCGTCAGCCCTTCAATCTTGCCTTCGAAGATTGACGAATAATTCCCGGTTTCGCCGGCCGTGGA
>JBBQCK010000032.1:0-10524 GCA_038318605.1 Tepidisphaerales bacterium
GGGGATCAGGCGGACCTATTTGGCTGATCTTGTTGTGGTTGCCTCACGGCCGCGCTGGCAATTCGTCGAATTGCGGAAATACTCTTGCCCATGTCGTTCACGCGGATCCTTCTCGTCACCGGCGCGGCCGGGTTTATTGGCTCCAACTTCGTTCGCATGATTCTTGGCCGCGGTGAATCCGTGCGCCTCGTCGCGCTCGATAAGCTGACCTACGCCGGAAATCTGGCGAACATTTCCGATCTGCTGGAAAAGCACCCCGATCACCTGAAGTTTGTGCGCGGCGACATCTGCGATCGCCCGCTCATCGAAAAGCTCTTTGCCGACGAAAAAATCACTCATATTGTTCATTTCGCCGCCGAGAGCCACGTCGATCGCAGCATCATGGATTCCGGGCCGTTCCTTCAGACCAATGTCATCGGCACACAGGTTTTGCTCGATGTCGCAAAGGCTCGCGGTGTCGAGCGCTTTTTGCAGGTCAGCACCGACGAGGTCTACGGCACGCTTCCCGAAGATCGTCCCGACGTAAAATTCACCGAGGAAACGCCGCTCCAGCCCAACAGTCCTTATAGCGCGAGCAAAGCCGCTGCCGACTGTTTGGTGCGCTCTTATTTCCACACGTTCCACATGCCCGTCCTGACCACGCGCTGCTCGAACAATTACGGCCCGTACCATTTTCCCGAAAAGATGATCCCGCTGTTTGTCACCAACCTGATCGAAGGGAAGAAGGTGCCACTTTACGGCGATGGCCTGAACGTGCGCGACTGGCTCTATGTCGAGGATCACTGCGACGGCATCTGGACGGTGCTGAACAAGGGCACCGTCGGCGAGGTTTACAACATCGGCGGCCACAATGAAATCACCAACAAGCGCATCACCCAGACCATTCTCGAACTGATGGGCAAAGATTGGGACGAATCGGTGCAATATGTGAAGGATCGGCCGGGTCACGACCGTCGCTACGCCATTGACGCCGGCCGAATGCAAAGGGAGTTCGGCTGGAAGCCGCGCTGGACGTTCGACAAGGGCATCCGCGACACCATCGACTGGTATAAAAACAATCAGCAATGGTGGCGCGCCATCAAGACCGGCGAATACCTGAACTACTACGACGCCCAGTACGCCGGGCGTCAAAACGGCTGATGCCCAGCGAATTCCAGCAGCTTCACGAGCTTGCCGACGGCCCGGCCAGCTTCGATCGCGTCGTCGTCACTGGCGCCGAGGGCCTGGTCGGCCGGGCCATGGTCGATGCGCTGCATCAGCACGGGCACGAAACTACAGCGTTGAATCATGCCGGCTGCGACATCAATGATGCCGCGGGCCGGGCATCAATTTTTTCGCGCCATCGCCCAACAATACTGATCAATTGCGCCGCCAGTGCTGACGTTGACGCCTGTGAAAAAGATCCACAGCGGGCCGAAGCCGTCAATCATCATGCCGTCGCACAGCTTGCCGCCGAAGCTCGGCTTGCCGGTTGCCTGTTGCTGCACTTCAGCACGAACTTCGTGTTCGATGGCGTATCGCATCAGCCTTATCGCGAGGAAGACCCCACCCATCCACTGAGTGTCTACGGCGCCAGCAAACTTGCGGGCGAGCAGGCCGCCCTCGCTGCCGGCGCCCTGGTGATTCGTACCAGCGCGATCTTTGGAGCAGGGGGGCACAGTTTTGTGCAACGCCTGATCCAACGCGCTGATCGGGGCGAGCCGATCTGCGTTGTAAGCGATCAATTTACCCGTCCAACCCACGCCGCCGATCTTGCCAATGCTGCAGTCCGTTTGCTCGGCCACGGTGTCGCGGGTCTATGCCATTTTGCCAATCAAGGTCCGACAAGCTGGTTTGAATTCGCTCGGAAGATTATGCGTATCGCTTCGCGTAGCACGAAAATCCAGCCGATAACCACGCCGGGTTGGAGATCGATGCGACCCGACCAGGCCGAACGACCGGCTTGGGGTGTCTTGAGTACCGACCTTTTTAGTGCCCTGACTGGCGCCGCTCCGCGCCCATGGTCAGCGGCACTCTCCGAGCTGCTGAGCGCCTGATCGTTGAGGATCGATGTTATCGGAACTTGGGGTCAAGGATCGGGGTCGATTGCGCCGATTGTGAATCTGGATAAACTCAGCCGGGCGTGCTGGTTACTAAGGGAATGCCGACCATAGCGATCGAATGCCCGTCTATCGCGTTTTTCCTGCGTGTTTTGGCGGTTTTGATCCGGTTAACGGGTCATCGCGCGGTTAGGTTCTCACTTGACCGGACGCTTTACATAAGGAAAGATAGTCACCGATCGCCGCAGACCGACGGCAGTAATCACGACGCTTTTTGCTGGCAGCAGCGGCGACCAGGAATCGCGGAGCAATACCAAGGACCGGCTCCAGATTTCTCCCGCACCAACCCGCGGCCGAATGGCACGGTATTCGCAGAATGAGTAGGACCATGTAATTACGTTGCAGAGGCTGATCGCTTGTGACATGCTGTTGCGGGAACCTTGGGCTGGATGGTTTTTGTCCCGCAATTTGAAGCGCACGCCGTGAATATATGCAGATTTGTGGTTCTCGGGTCATCTCGAAAATGCCGGCGCGGCCGGATTCAATATGTCGATGTAATTGTGTGCAGATGTGATATCCGCAGCCCCGGAGAAGGCGGCGGACGGATCGAATGTGCCTCCGACGAGGCCCGGAATTTTTTCCGGCGGCCAATCGCGGCGAGACCTGATCGCTCGATGTGCCGGTTTGATTCGGGAGAGAAAATGCCCTGCGGCGCGCCACGGATTTTGGTCGCCCTCCGCGGGATAAATGTCGGGTGCGCCAGCCCTCGCGGGTTTGGTGCGGCAGCCGTGAATAGCGGCCGCTTCGGTGGCATGGAACGCCGCCTCTGCCCGGGAAGGGTCTAAGGCTATTTCATGAAAGCAGTCGTACTTGCGGGAGGCCAGGAGTTCGGGCAATGCCCCCTCTCCAGGCAGATGACCCGGGCCTTGTGGCCCGTGGTGGATCGCCCCGTTATCGATCACGTTCTGGCCGCGCTAAAGCGATTTGGCATCGGCCACATGGCAATCAGCGCCAATGGCCGGACACATGCCATCGCAGAGCGCCTCGGCTTCAATCCTGCCCCGGACATCACTGTTTATTACAGCGAAGATTCCATGCCGCGTGGCGCGGCCGGCTGCATCAAGGACTGCGAGGAATGGCTGGGGAACCAGACCTTCGTCGTCGTCCAAGGAACCTGCCTGCTGCTCGACGTTGACTTCGATCAATTGCTCAAAGCGCACAAAGCCAACGGCGCGACGCTCACTGTTGCTGCCACCTCTGATGGCGCCACTGGCGACCTCGATCAACTTCTTGCGCTAAAACCGGCCGGCATCTACATCTGCGAACCTGAAGTTTTCGGATATATCAAAAATCGCGGCTATCAGGACATGAAAGAGCAGCTCATCCCGCGCCTTTCATCGGCCGGGCTGAAGGTGCAGGCAGTTCCGATCACAGGTCGCATCGTCGCCATCCGCAATGAGGAAGCCTATCTCAATGCGATAGTCGATCTGCTCAACGACCCTCAGCATCGCCAGGAATTTGTCGATCATTTGCCGGGCAATCTTCCCGGGATCTGGATCGATCCGACCGCATATGTGCATCCGACGGCGCGCATCATCGGGCCGGCCTATGTCGGTCCCGGCGCCAAGGTAATGGCCGACGCAACTGTTATCGGCCCTGCGACAATCGGCGCAAATTGTGAAATAGGCGCCGAAGCGGTCGTGCATGAATCCGTCCTCTGGAACGACGCTAAAATCGGCGCCAATGCCATGGTCGAGCACGCCGTTGTAGCGGCCCACGCCTCCGTGGCGGCCGGCATCGAAGTACGCGGTTCCATCGTCCTGGACACCAACCTCTCGACCGCCGAGCGACAAAGTCTCAGCGGCAGCACCGACATGACCAGCCGCGACCTGGCAGTTGGTGGCAGTTGGGTAAAGCGCCTGTGGCGCAACTTGCGCCCCGGCGCACGCTCCCCCGCAGACAATATCGAAAAATAATCATTTGCCCCGAACTTCCGACCCCAATCCGTCATATCCCCATAGCAGCGGCCGATTCACGCCTCCCAAAGCCTTCAGGTCGCCACCAAAACTCACGGCGTACCCAAATCCAACCGAAATTATCACAAAGAAGATTTGCAGACGGCAGCTTTGCGTGATAAAGTGATTTTCTTCCGTAGCACGACCCGTGTCCTCGTGTATGGTGGAATGAAGTGCTTCGCATTGCACAGCATCGCCGGATTTGCGCGCCAGCGGCGCGCGTATTGAAGGTGAGAGCGATCAAAGCGATTTCATTATGAACGATCCCCGAGCAATCCAGCGACGAAATACCGCCCCGGTTCCTGCGGCTTCGGTCATGACGCCTTCCGGGCCGGCCGTGCTTCAGGTCATTGATTTCCCGGGCCAGCTACCGGCACACGGCTTTCGCGCCGGCGGTTCGCGCCGGTCGGGCGGGATTCACATCCTGTCGGCCATTCTGCGGCGGTGGTGGTTGGTGCTGATTGTTCTGTTGGTGGTGGGCGGAGGCGTCTTCGTCGCAGCCAGCGTTTTCATGCACCCGGCCTTTGTGGCGGTTGCCACGATTCGCTATCACACGGAACCGCTTCCGGGCGCGCAATTTTCGGGCGATCCGGTTGGCATCATTCGCAGCACCCCCACGATGGTCAACGGCGGAAAGATCACGCTGCTGGCGGCGCGCAATCCGGCGCTGGCAGAGGCGCTGCCCTGGTTGAAGCCGTTTTTGCCGTCGCTTGATAAAACGCCTGCGTCGCAGCGCGAGCTCATCACGCGGCTCAAGGGAATGGTGGATGTTTTTCATGACGAAAGCACGTCCCTGATATCGGTTTATTCTGAAAAGTCCGACGGCGTCGTCGCGGCCGCCCTGGCGGAATCATACGCCGAAGCAATTGTCGCCTACGTCACCGATTCGATGCAGACCGACAAGTCTTCGCTGCTGAAGGAATTGTCGGAACAGTATGACGGCCTTGGTCAGGAACAGGATATTCTTCAGCGCAAACATGCCGAACTGAAGGTGGCCGCGGACATCGACGCCAAGGAGGCCGGCCGCGCCTCGATCATCACGCTCATCAACGATCTTCAGACGAAGCGCGCGCAGGCAATGCTCGATCAGCTTTCGGCGGCGCGCGTTCTGGAGATGTCGAATAAAAACGATGCAAGTCGCCTTTCCGCCGGGTTACAGAAAATGATGCAGGATCTGGTGCAGCAGGAACTGGACCGGGATTCCATCCTGCAGGCCGCCATCAAGGAACAGGTCGCCGCGTTCGACGAGCTTCAGGCGATGCGGGCAACGAACATGAGTGATGAGCACCCGGATGTCATTCGCTCCAAGCAGCGCGTCGATCGGTCCATTAACCAGGTGGCAGACCGCACCAGCGAGGTGCAGGCGATCGTCAATCGCAAAGTGCTCGCCCGGATCAATCTGGAGATGGCGGAAAAAGCGGAGACCGCGCAAAAGACGCTCGAAGATGCGCGGGCGATGATCGAATACTGCGACGCGGAAAAGAAGAAGAAAGACGCCGAACTGGCCGGCATGTCAGGTGATCAGGCGCGCCTTCAGGACATGGAAGGCCGCCTCACGACGATCAAGGAAAAGCGCTCGGACACCTGGGGCCGGTTGCAGGATTTGCGCCGGGAGATCGCCAGCACGCGGATGCGCATCGAGATCGAGGATCCGGCGTTCGTGACGCTCGAACCGACCACCGACAAACGCACCAAGGTGCAGGCCGGCGGCTTGTTTGGCGGCTTGTTCCTGGGGATTCTGCTGGCGCTGCTGGTCGATAAGTTTGACAAGCGGCTGCGCGATCCGCGCGATATGGAAAACCTCATGGGCGGAGCGCCAGTGCTTGGCTTGATCCCGCGCATTCAGGAATTGAAACGCATCAAGGGGGATCAGGCCCGCAACCTGATCGCCGAAGAGTTCCGCGTCATTCGCACGCAACTGCTCTTTGGCAATCCCAACATGCAGTACAAGACGATCTGTGTCACCAGCCCGCAGCCGGGCGATGGCACAACATCCCTGGCGGTGAATCTGGCGATCTCCATCGCCAAGGCCGGCCGGCGCACGCTGTTGATCGACGGCGACCTTCGCAAGCCCGACGTCCACCGTATTTTCAATATCCCCGATTCGCCGGGCCTTGCCGAGATGATCCAGGGAACCTGCGAGCCGGGCGGCGCGATCCGCAAGAGCGACATCGAATTGCTCGATGTTTTGCCCGCCGGCATCCCCATGGTGCGCCCGAGCGAATTAATCAGTCGCCCGGAGCTCGCGCGCATCATCGATGCGCTGTCAGAGCTTTACGATCACATCATCTTCGACACCGCGCCGCTTCTGCCGGTCAGCGATACGCACGTTCTGGCGGGGCTGGTTGATGGGGTGGTTTGCTCGTTTAACGCCGACGTCGATACCGACACGGTGGGGCTTGTCGAGGAAATTTTGCGGCGCAGCAATGCGAACCTGATTGGGACTGTGATGAATCAGGTGAAGTACAAGCAGTCCAACAGCTATCATCGCGGCAAGACGGCCTATGACAGTTATTACAACAGCCCGCGCGGCGTCACCACACCGCCACCGGCCGCTTCACAAATGAACAAGGCGCAGGCCGCTCGCGCCCATGAGGATGAGGATCTCGATCAGGACGACGATCAGGCGGCTTGATTCCGCATGTCAACGGGCCAAGGTTTCACTAGGCAATCAGAACAAACCCAGAAGCTGTGAGTGCGAACCCGACCATCTCGACCTCGACCGATGCGCCAGCCGCTAGCAATATGCCGCTGGCGGCAGAAATGCCATCGTCGGCCGGCGTCGATGCGCCGGCAACGCCTTCGAGCCCGGCCGCCGCGACGGTCCCATTGCCCAGGCAAGTTGAAGCGACAACGGCGCTCAGTCGAATGCCGGCTCCAACACGAGGAGCACATCAGGCGATCGTCATTGTTGAGCGCCGCTTCGCTCGCTCCGGCGACGTCCGATCTGACGACATGCCGGCCGGCTGGAAATGGGTTCTGGGAAACGCGCGCGTGGGCGATTTATACGATCGCATATTTGCTGATGCGCAATTGACATGGTCCTGCCTTGTGGTGCCCGAAGAGCAGCACGCGACCTTCGCCGCGCTTCATGCAACCGCCGCCGCCGGGCCATCGGGCGCGCCGTCGGCGATCGTCAGCTATAACGGCCAACTCGAAATCCGCGCCGACGCACTGGCATCCGCTCCGGAAAACGACGAGCCGCTCTATCTCATCTTCAATGGTGCCCGCTTTCCGATCTGCGATGTCAGCCATGCCATCGCGGTACATCGACAGAATCGCTGCGACGCCACGCTGATCGATTTCGTAAACCCGCGCAAGCGCGCGTACGAGGAAAAGCTGCGGGTCGATCCGTCCGGGCGCGTCGAGCGCGTCGATCGGTCATATGCACACGATCGGAATCTGCAGGTCGATCGCGATTGGCCGACGATCATTGTCGTTTCTGCCCATGCGATGCGTGAGTTGGTGAACACCGAATTGCCGCATCGCATGAGCCAGTGGCCGGCCGCCATGCTCCGGGCGGGCCTGCGGCTGCGCGGCAGCACAATCCCCGGGCGCGCCTACAGCCTGCTCGATCGCGACCATCTATACGAGCTGAACGAGGCGATTCTTCGCCTGCGGCCGCAATGGCTGGCGCACGCCGGCCGGCTCGTCGATCAGGGACAGCGCATCTACATCGGCAAAAATGTGCGCATCGACGCCCGCGCCCAACTCATCGGCCCGATTGCTATTGGCGATCACGTCGAGATTGGGCCCGACGCGGTCGTAGTCGGCCCGACAACCATCGGCCGAGGCAGCAAGATCGGCAATGGCATGGTCCTGAAGCGCTGCGTCGTCATGCCCGACACAACGCTGGCGACCGCGGCTATCGGAAGCGATTCGCTTGCCCACGCGATCGTGCTCGGCGGCGACAAACCATCCATCCAGGCCATCACCCCTCAGGGAGACGGCGATGCGCTTCAATCGTTCAGCGTCGATCGGCCGATTCGCCTCGAAACCGTGCTCGAGGCGGGCTCGATTCCAGCTCTTCGCGGTTTTCGCTTCACGTTGTTTCGCGTCGCGAAGCGCGCGGTTGATCTGGTCGGCGCGTTCGCGTTTCTCTGCGTCACGCTATGGGCGTTTCCCGTAATTGCCCTCGCCATCAAGCTTAGTTCGCCCGGCCCGGTATTTTACGGTCACACGCGGCAGGGGCGTTTCGGCAAAAATTTCCGCTGCTGGAAGTTCCGCACCATGGTGCCAAACGCTGACGAGATCAAACGCCGGCTCATGGAAAAAAACGAGGTGGACGGCCCGCAGTTCAAGATCAAGCACGACCCGCGCATCTTCGCGGTCGGCCGAATGCTGCGAAGATTCAACATGGACGAGTGGCCGCAGTTTTTCAACGTGCTTCTTGGACAGATGTCGCTGGTTGGCCCACGTCCAAGTCCGGACAAGGAAAACCAGATGTGCCCCGCCTGGCGCGAGGCGCGCCTGAGTGTCCGGCCGGGAATTACCGGCCTCTGGCAGGTCATGCGCCGACGCGATCGCGGCGAGACGGATTTTCAGGAATGGATCTACTACGACGTTCAGTATGTCAAGAAGCAGTCCATCTGGCTCGACATCAAGATACTCGTGCAGACTGTGAAAACGTTGCTCGGCGGCGGCCATTAAATCAGCAAGCCGCCTGCGGTGATGCATTCATCCGGAAATGACTTCATGCGAGTTTTCTGCCTGTCTATTTTCCTCTGCCTCCCTCTCATTGCGTGCGGCTGCACGAGCAAGGGAGATTCGCAGAACGACCAGATCAATGCCTGGCTCACCACCGGCCAGGAAAACACCCTGCCGGCGGTTTATCACGTTGAAGCGCCGGATGTCCTGATCGTATCCGCGCCCCGGATCAAGGAGCTTGACCCGACCCCGCGAACGATCGGGCTCGACGGGAAGATCACATTCAACATCATCGGATCGGTATACGTCGCCGGAAAGACAACCGTCCAGATCGAGGAAGAGTTGATTCAGCGGCTTTCGCGTTACTACACCCGCGATGCGCTGGATGTGTCTGTGCGCGTCGCCGAATACCGCAGCAAGGCGATCTACGTTTTCGGCCAGGTCAATTCGCCGGGCGCCAAACCCTACACCGGCAGCGATACACTGCTGAAGGTTCTCGCCGACGCGGGCCTGAATGACAGCTCATGGTCGTCGCGGATCGCCGTCGCCCGCCCCAACGAAGATCCGAACGTCCATCAGAAGATCACCGTAGACGTAACGCATATGTTCGTGACAGGCGACACCTCGCAGAATGTTCCACTGGAGGAAGGCGACCTGATCTATGTGCCGCCGACACCTTCGGCATATTTGTCGCAGACGTTCACGCAGATTCTCGCACCGATCCGGCCAATGGTCACGATTTTCACCTTCGCGACCGGCGGGATCTGATCGCCTCAAACATCGAAACTCTTTTTTTGGAGTGCAACGACCATGAAAACGAAATCGTTCGCCAATCTGATCCGAAAGCTGGCCTTTGGAAGCATAGCGCTGCTCGGCGCGGTCCTCATGCTGGGATGCGAGACGATCCCAGACACCACGGCGAACGCCGAAGGCCCAAATGGTGTTTTCAAGCCGGCCAAGGATTTTAACGTTTCGACCTACCAGTACATCATCGCGCCGCCGGACGAGGTGACAGTCCGCGCTCCGGGCATCAAGGAACTTGACGCCGCGCCGCGCGTTGTCGGACCGGATGGACGGGTGACGTTCAACCTCATCGGCGCCGTGGATGTGGCCGGCCTTTCGCCCGATCAGGTCGCCGAGAAGCTGCGCACGTTGATGGGCAAGTACTACAAGGACCCGGAGATCAAGGTCGATGTGAAGGCAAACAGCAAGTTCTTTTATGTGCTTGATGCCGGCGCGACTCGCCAGGGCAAATACGCCTATATCGGCAACAACACGGTGCTCAACGCGCTGGGTGAAGCCGGCTTCAACGACCAGGGCTGGCCGAGGAAGATTTCCGTCGCCCGCCCCTCGGAGCACGCCGTCGTCGTGGTTGATTTTGAAAAATTCTATCTCTACGGCGACCTGTCGCAGAACTATCTGCTCGAAAAGGATGACATCATCCGCATTCCGCGTAGCCCCCTGGCGAGTTGGGCATTTAAGACGTCACAGATTGCCGCCCCGATTACCGGTGGCGCGCAGATCCTCACCAGCGGCAACACCGTCGCCGGCGGCGTGCGGCCATGATTTTGACTGCGTACGTGTTACCGTCACGGTGAGGGTGCGCATGTGCGAAGCCGCGCGCGTACGGCTTCAATTGCCGGGTGCCACAGGGTCGGCGTGCCCGCAGACTTGTGTTGTTGCGGCGTTCGATGCAAAGGTGGTAGCGGCCAATCTGGACACTGATCCCGCCGTACAGGTCTCGGACAACCGCGACCTGTGGCACCCAAGCGCCTGGCTATCACCTTCGAAAATCCAGCAACTTTTCACCCTGCAGTGAGGCG
>JBBQCK010000033.1:0-10426 GCA_038318605.1 Tepidisphaerales bacterium
GGCGATAATGTAAAACAAGGTTGCGACGGTCTGTGAGTCGAAGTGGGGCATGA
Source organism: Tepidisphaerales bacterium (assembly GCA_038318605.1). Taxonomy (GTDB): domain Bacteria; phylum Planctomycetota; class Phycisphaerae; order Tepidisphaerales; family Tepidisphaeraceae; genus JBBQCK01. The sequence continues at coordinate 54 of JBBQCK010000033.1, forward strand.
GAAATCCAGTGGGCAGTGTGGAGTAGGCAGTAGGCAGTGCGTCGTGGGTCGTAAGAATATGCGCGTCGGAATGATTATGAATGCGAGATTCAGTGGATACTCGCCGCCATCCGGCCAATTTGCCGACTGCCGACTGCCGAATGGTTCTAGTACTCCCTCCGTTGCCGCGCCGTTGGGATGTTGAGAATCTTCCGATATTTTGCCACCGTTCGCCGCGCGAGTTCGATACCCTGTTCCTTTAACTTCAGCACGATGTCATCGTCGCTCAGTGGCGCCATTTTGTCCTCGTGATCGATGATGATGCGCAGTTTCTCCTTCACGGCATCCCAGCTCATGTCCTCACCTTCGGAGTTCTGGGTGCCGCCGGAGAAGAACCGCCGCAGCGGGTAGATGCCGCGCGGCGTCTGAATCCATTTCTCGCTCACCGCCCGCGATACCGTCGCAACGTGAATTCCCAACTGGTCGGCCACGCCGATCATTGGGAGCGGCTTGAGCGATTCCGGGCCTTTCTCGAAAAATTCCTGCTGCGCATCCACCACCGCGCGGATGACCCTTTGAATCGTGCTGCTTCGCTGTTCGATGCTTTCCAGAAGCCAGCGCGCGTTACGCACATTGTTGCTGAGAAATTCGCGCGTTTTGCGATCCACCGTCTTCTCCTTGAGCATCTTGCGATAAAGGCCGGAGATGTAGAGGTTCGAGCCGTAATCTCGCGTCATGCGGATGGCGTATTTGCCGGTCTCCTCGTCGAAAAAGACCGTCGCGTCGGGCGTAATCGAAGGCGGCGGCTCGCCGCCGATCTCGCGACCGGGGTGCGGGCTCAGCCGCGCCAGACTTTTCACAGCAGTCTTGATGGCGTCGATCGGACATTCCAGCTTCCGCGCGATCAGCGGATAGCGGTTCATTTCCAAATCCTTCAGGTGATGCGCAACCAGCCCACGCTCGAGAGCAAAGTCGTGCCCCTCCGCCATCTCACCGCCTTCGTTCTCGAGTGCGTTGAGTTGTAGAATCAGACATTCCTCCGGCGTGCGCGCCGCGATGCCCGAGGGCTCGAGTTCCTGCACCATCGCCAGCGCCGCGTACAGATCCTCAATGCTCAGCGGCGTTTTGGATTCCACCTGGATCGTCTCGAACGAAGTCTTGAGATACCCCGTGTCCTCGAGATGATTGATGATCGCCTCGCCCGCGCGCCGCACACCCTCGCTGCATTCGGCGAATGCCCACTGACCCAGAAGATATTCCGCCAGGCTTTCACCGCGCGCTGCGGTGTTGCTCATGGCGTCCTGTTTTTTATCGCGTTCTCCGTCAAACTGACTGCTGTGGGAGCGATAGTTATCCGCGCCCCATTCTTCGTTTTCGAGATAGTCTGCCAGCTTCGCCAGACGGTCGAAATCCTCGGCCTGGGAATCGTTATCCCGGACGACCATCGGCGTTTCTTCTTCGGTGAACTGCTGCTGCGCCTCGGGCAGATCGCGGTCGCGCGTCGGCACATCTATTGTGGCCGTGGCCGTCGGCTCGCCGTCCGCATCGTTTTGCTCCCCGTCGTCAGAGCCTTCCCGCTGTTCGAGGACCGGATTATTCTGCAATTCCTGCTCGATGCGCTCTTCCAAAGCCATCAGCGGAAGCTGGAGAATCTCCATCGACTGGATCATCCGCGGCGTCAGCAACTGACGCATCTCGGTGCGCATCGATTGAGATAACTGCATTGCCATACGTCATTTAACTCGTGAAAACCCAAGGCATAGTATTTGCTATCCGCGTACCTTATACGGTTGGATGGGTGAGGCGGCAAGAGGGAATTCGCTAAGGCCGCTTATCGGCCGCGGGCGCGGCGATTGCATGGCTACACGCATGCATGGCGGCTTCGACGCGTTCAAGCGCGCAAAAAAGATGTGTGAAGTCGTGTCATTTGTCGGTTGGTCGTCGGCGCGCCACCTTCGGCGGCACGATCACCCGGTACGCGTCAGCTTTCGGGCAATGTCCGCGATGATTTTGCGATCGACGCGGTTGTTCTTTCCGTGGATTGCCCGCGTCAGAAGCGATGGGCACAGCAGCAGGACCAGCGGGCTCGAGCAGCCCTCCTGGTCGGCGAGGATTTTGAGCTGCTTGATCTCCCGGTTCTTCAACGGAAGCTGCCGTTGGATTTCCTTGAGAAGCTTGCCGTGATGGTTGGCGGAGCGCGGTAAGGTGCGCCTCTGGCCGCGTTTTTGGAATAAAACCAGCAGCAGCACGATAGCAATGGCGCCGAGCACCAGCGCCCAGACCTGATTACCGTGACCGGTGTTCTCAAAGCTTGTCTGCGTGCTTTTGAACACATCCTCAAGTTTCGGCGTGGTGTCGGCCAGCAATCGCATCATCGCTTCTCCTACAAAATGTTAACGGCGGTTCAGCAGCGCGGTCGGACAACTTATCCGGCCTTGCGGGCCGGCTGATTGCGAACCATTTCCGCCACATCGCGCAGCACCGTCACCGCATATCGCCGCACCTTCAGGTTTTCATCCTCGCGCGCCAGCCGGCCGACCTCGGTCAGCAGTTTCCAGAAGCCGATCTGCCGCAGGGTCCACATGGCCGAGATGCGATGCTCGGATCGCGAATCACGCAGCATGTGCGTCAACTGATTGGTGGCAGTCCCGACCTTCATCCGATGCATCGCCTTGATGGCATTGGCGCGCTCGCGATTGTGAACCGACCGCCCCCGCTGCGCCAGCATGGGCAGGTATTCCTTCTGCTGCTTCTGCTCGAGCACCTCGATCGCATTTGCCCGCACGCGCGCGTCGGCGTCGTTCAATATGCGATCCAGCAGCAACGGCGTGGGCGGCTGCGCCATTTCACCGAGGGCCCCCACCGCGCGCGATCGCACCTTTGGGTTTGGATCGGAGCAGAGTTGCTGCAATACATTCGAGAGCGAGTCGATCATGCCCAGCTCGCGCGCCACCTGTATCGCCTTAAGCTGCTGGGCGGCCGGGCCGCTGCTGAGCCGGCGCGACAGCCGGTTCACGGCATCAGGGAGAATCTTGAGCATCGCGCGGCCGGCGGCTTTGCGTGTCGGCCGATCGAGGCGGTCATACCGCGTCCAAAAGCTCTCGAACCCAGCCTGGCCGACCGCCCGGCTGATGACTCGCCGCACCGATTCGGGCGCGCTGGTCATCATCTGCAACAGGACATTTTCGAAATCCACCGGCCGGCGACGTACGATCTCGCGCGCCGCCAGGCGCATCAGCCTTTCATCCGGATCGGCCAGAAACGACTTCAACAGCGCCACCGACGCCCCGCGCGGCCGGCGCGCCGCACACCGCAGCAGCCGCAGCCGCGCCGCAAAATGTGCATCGCCAGATCCATCCAGCCGCTGGCGGATCTGATCGAGCCTTTGGTCCTGCACACCATCATGCACGCCTGATGCCGAGATCCATTCTCCAACGCGCGCCGCTTCGTCGCCGTCTCGCCGCAGCAGGTCGCGCGCCAATTCCGCTTCGCCCCACCAGACCCCGCGTGACACCTGATGCACGCAGAGCTGCAATTGATGATTTTTCAGCCAGTGCGTCTTGCGAACCAGCGCATCCAGGACCGGCGCCTGATCGATGTGCGCAAAGGCCGCCCCGAATTGCGAGCGCAGCCCGCCGTGCGCCGCGCCAAGCAAAAACGCCTCGACATGCTCGCTGTCAGGCGGCTGCTGCAGCCGCCGCACCATCAGCGACTGCCCGCCATGGCGCGAGGTATGCAATATCGCCAGCGTCTTGCTTCCCGGCCAGTCGGCCAGGAAAAGTGCCGCACGCAGAAGGTCCGGCCCGTGGGCGCCGCGATGCACATCCATTGCACGCGCCACGGCCGATTCGATATCCGGCCGCTGTTCGGCCAACTCGCGACAGATGCGCTGCGCCGGTGATTCGACAACGCCGCTGGCGTCCACAAGATCGCCGGCGCCGTCGGCGTGCGCTTCGGCGTTGTACGCCCCGCGCTGGAGCTTGCGCGTCTCGGTGGCCACCCATCGCGCCAGCGCCACAATGGCCTCGACGGCGCTTCGGCCGATGGTCTCGTCCTGATGATGCAGCGATTCACTCAGCACATAGGTCAATTTTCCCAGCCGCCCAAGTGCGATTAACTTCATCGCCCCGAGCCGCAGCGATGCATCGTCGCTTCGCCCGCATTCGCGCAGGGCCGAGTGAAAGATGCGAATGTTCTGTAAAACAGTCTGCTGCAGCGGCTCGGGCAACTGCCCGTGAATACCCACCACGCGCGACAGCCCCCGAATCGTTCCCCGCCGCAGCAAAGCCCCGAGCGCCAAGGACCGCTCGGCGTCCGACCCCATCCGCAGGGCCTCGGCCAGCACATCATCGGCCGCCTCATTTTTCGAGCGCACGAGAGCTTGGACGAGCGGCTGGAGCATCTCCAAGATTTATCGGACGTTGGGGCGCCCGGGCTTGAACCCGAAGATTGCGCGTCTTCGGGCCTGCCGATCAGAGTCGTTCAAACGCCGCGAGCGAAATGCCCGCTTGGCGAAGAATGCTTCGGATGGTGCCAGGAGCAACGCTGCGGTGTCGCGGCACAATCGCGTCAGAATCTCAGCGCCGCGGATTCGCACGAACTTGACGTGGCTGCCGCGCTGGCTGACCTCCAGGAATCCAGCGGCAGCGAGGCGGCGTTTCGCTTCCCGATAAGGCAGCGGCCTACGCAGCACTGATCTTTGCCTTCAATCGTCTCACCGATGGCAAACGGGTGGCCTGCGGCGGCGCAAAGAACAATTCCAGCGCCTCGCGCAGATTTTTAATTGCCTCGGGTTCGGTGCGTCCCTGGCTCGCGACGTCAACTTCGAGGCATTGCGCGACAAACCATCGGCCTTCTTTCACAACGCTCGCGTTGAACTGTTGTTTCATGGCTTGCTCCAGTCAGGATTGTGGACCACAAGGGACGCCGGGCAACTTCGCATTCCCGGCGAACAGTATTTGGTCGGTCGCCGGCTTCGTCGCGTCGCCCGCCGAAAAAACCCATAACAATTTCTCCGCCACGCGGTATTGTTGGCAGGTAAAGCTGTTAACGCTCAATTCGGAGACGCTACATGAATCAAACGATCTTCGCCGCCCACACTTGCAGGGTTTTTGGAGCCCTGCTTCTCGTCGCCGGCCTGACGCCGTGCGCGCTTGGCGAGGTCTTTCAATGGAAAGTCAACATCGACGCCGGCACCGTCACGAAAAAGGAAGTCACCACGCCGCGCACGTTTGATGCGTATCTCTGGGTTCCGCCGGGCGCGGATCGAATCCGCGGCGTGCTGATTGGCGGGGATACACTCTTTGAATCCGCGTTCGTCGCCGACGCCAATATCCGCAAGGCGTGCGCCGACGAGAAACTGGCGATTGTTCAGTTTATTCCCTCCATTGATGCCATCTTCAACTACCACGCCCCGGACTTCAAAGGCGGCGAATACCTGCAGAATGCGCTTGACGCTCTGGCAAAACAATCCGGCTACACCGAACTGGCCGTCGCGCCCTGGTTCCCCTATGGCCACAGTGTCTCGACCATGTGGGCGTGTCACATTTCGACCTGGAAGCCGGATCGAACCTTTGGTTTTCTGTCATTTAAGGGGGGCGTCGATTCCAGCGAGAATTCGTCGAATTATGCCAGCATTCCGGCGATGGCGATCAAGGCGGAGTTTGAAGAATTTGGCCCGGCCGGGCCGCTGCGTCGCGAACTGAACGAAGATCGCACCACTTCGTGGACTGTCATGCGCGAAACACTGCTCAAGCTGCGCGCCGCCGATGACAACAACCTCTTTTGCGGCCTGCTCGAGCCCGGCGCCACGCACTTCCGCTGGGCCGATGATGCCTATGGCGAATATGTCGCGATGTTCATCCGCAAATGCGCCCAACGTCGCATCCCGGACTGGCCCATCGACGCCAAAGAGGTGAAGTGCCTGCCGATTGACCCGAAAAGCGGGGCGCTCAGCTCATCCGAGGTGTTTAGCAAAGACCATCCGGCCGCGGCGGCGTACGCAGATTTCAAAGGGGACCCAAAGTCAGCGTTTTGGCATCTCGATCTTGAACTGGCAAAGGCGACGGATGCGTTTTACGCCGCCCATCCACTCGGCAAAAAGCCACAGTTCGTCACATTCGCCGATCCGAAGAACGGAAATTTGCTGAAGCCCGGCGCGGACCTGCGACTTAGTTTCGCCTCTGAATGGACCGGCCCGGATACGTTCAAAGTCGCGGTCGCGTACACCGACAAAGTTCCGTCGTTTTATCCACCTGTGGCCGAGCCGATCGGCCACTCTGATGCGCCGATCAAGGTCTATCCCTATACCGGCATCTTTGAGCAGGTCGGGCCCTTTGAGTTTCGCCCGAAGGTAAATGGCCGAAAGCTCAAAATCGAAAAGGACAAGGACGGCAAGACAATGATCAACGTCCGCGCCGATCTGATCGCTGTTACAGCGGGCGACGACACCTATCGGCACGCCGAACAGATGGGACGCAGTAAGGGCCTTGCGTCTGCCAAGGGGAAATCGCAGACCATTACATTTGAAGCGCCCGCGGCCGAGATCAAGGCAGATTCGCCGCCGATCAAGCTCAACGCGACCAGCGATTCAAAGCTGCCAGTGCGTTACTACATCGAATCCGGGCCGGCCGAGATGAATGGAAACGTCCTTACGCTGACCGATGTTCCGGCGCGCGGCGAGTCATTTGAAATCAAGGTTGTGGCGTATCAATTCGGCAGCGAGGTCGAGCCAAAATATTCGGCGGCCGATCCCGTCGAGCACACGATCACCGTGCGGAAATAAGTTGGCGGCTTGGACACTCCTGTAGCAGTTGCCGCGTAGCGGCAAGTGTTTTTGCCTGAAATGCGGTCGGCCTTCGGCCGATGTCGGGCAAGAGTGCCCAACCCACCGGCGCGCAATGGGTAAGAGCGACCAGCGATTGGCATGCGGTGCGAAAGCGTGGACAACACGCCGCGGTCGGCCTTCGGCCGATGTCGGGCAGGAGTGCCCGACCCACCGGCGCGCAATGGGCAAGAGCGACCAGCGATTGGCATGCGGCGGGCAAGCGTGGACAACCAACGGGCACACGTTCGAAAAGTTACCCAAACCGAGGGTGGGCGATGGTCAGTGACCAACCACTGGCACGCGGCGGGGAAGTATGCACGACCCGCCGGCGCGGCCGACGGGGGCCGCCCGAATTATCCGTTGGAAGTTACCGCGCCGGCGCACCAACCAGCGGTTCCGGCGTTTCAGCGATTTCAGGGTTCGCCAAGCCAAATTGCTGCCGAACCAGACGGGCATACAGCCCGTTTTGCTCGACCAGTGCATCGTGCCGGCCGGTCTCGATAATTCGACCACCCCGCATCACCAGTATCCGATCGGCATGACGCACGGTGCTGAGCCGATGCGCAATGATGAAGCAGGTGCGATTTTTCATCACCCGCTCCAGCGCTTCCTGCACGAGCGCCTCGCTTTCGCTGTCCAGAGCGCTGGTCGCTTCGTCGAGGATCAGGATGCGCGGGTCTTTCAAGATTGCGCGAGCGATGTTCAGCCGCTGGCGCTGGCCGCCGGAAAGATTCACGCCGCGCTCCCCCAGGCGGGCATGATATCCGTCCGGCAGCGATTCAATAAATTCGTGGGCATTGGCAGCCTCAGCGGCGGCGCGAATCTCTTCGTCGCTCGCCCGCGGCCGGCCATAAGCGATGTTCTCGCGCACCGTTCCGCTAAACAGGAATGAATCCTGCTGCACGATGCCGATTCCGCGTCTGAGTGCCTTGAGCCGGTAATCACGCACATCCACGCCGTCGATGAATATCCTTCCCTCGCTGACATCATAAAGCCTGGGTAGCAGCGAAAGCAGTGTCGTCTTGCCGCTGCCGCTCGGGCCGACCAGGGCGATGCGCTCGCCGGGCTGGGCATCCAACGACAGGTGATCGATGATCCATCGCCGCGGCACAGCAACTTCTTCGCGTTTAGCCGCCAGTTCAACGACCATCGGCTCCCCCTGCCGCGATGCCTGATTGCGCAGCGCCGTCTCACGGCGCAGCGAGGCCGATTTTTCAAGCCGGCGCAGCGCCCGCACATCCGGCGCTTCATCCTCAAGGCTCACGCGCGTTTCATCGCTTTCGTCCTGATAGTCAAAACAGACATTTTCAAAAACCACATGGCCGCGGGCGGGGCTGATCTTCACCGCCGAGGGTTGCTCGGTGATTTTGGGCGTGATGTCGAAGACCTGAAACACACGCTCGATGGCGCCCAGGCTTGTCTGATAGACGTTGTTGACCTCCGCGAATCGGCGCACCGGCAGATACATCACAGCAAGATATCCCAACGCCTTGGTCACCTGCCCGGCGGTCATCGTCGGATCGCCCTTCAGCGCAAGATATCCGCCGACGGCAATGACCAGCGTCGTGCCGATGTGAACGAGAAATTCACTGATTGCATTGACGCACTGCGAAAGGTTGCTCTGTTCGAGCACGCGTTCGAAGTGTTCCTCGGTGTCCTCAACAAACTTTTTTCGCTCGCGCCACTCGGCGGCGTAGGTTTTCACGAGCGCGATGCCGGCAAGACGTTCCTGCACGTTGCCGCTGATCAAGCTGATCTGGCTCTGCACGCGCAGGCTGGCGTTGCGCACATGCGGGTTCAGCAGGCGAAAGGTGATGGCGTAGAAAGGCATGACGGCCACACATGCAATGCCAAGTTTCCACGAAATGCCCATCAGCAGAAAAATGCCGACGAACAGATTCGACAGATCCATAACCACCGAAACCATCCCGCCATTGATCAACTGGCTGGCCTGTTGAATGTCATTGATGAGTCGCGAAACGATGCTCCCCGTGCGCTCCTTTGAATAAAAGTGCAGCGAAAGCCGGTGAAGATGATCGAACAAATCCTGCCGCAAATCGGCGATGACCCGGTTTCCCAGCTTCGATGAAAAATATCCCCGGCCGTAGGTTCCGATTGCATGAAGTACGCTGAAAAACACGCCGATGCCGGCGAGCTTGATGAGCCATGCAAGACGCTGAGATTCGTTTAGGTGCAACGACGGCCGCGGCGATACCACATGATCCAACGCCGTGCCGATCAGCCACGGAAATGAAAAGTTGGACATGAACTTCAGCAACCCCATCCCGATCGCCACCGCAAGCAGGCCTTTGTAGCTCAGCGCATAGGCGAGGAATCGACGGAGGTATTTGGAATCCGGCTCAGTGGCTTGCATCGGGGAAAAAGTCCATTCTTTATCCTTCTCCAATACCCCCCATGCCTCTCTACTGCAACGACGCCCTGTATCGAAGCCGCAAAGACGCAGCCGCGCAACAATCGGCGCGGCCGTACGCTCAACGAACGCCCAACAATCGTGTAGGATCAGAACGTGCGCCACTTCAGCCCGGGAGCCGCCATCACCCGCAGACAATTGCTTCGCTCCGGCCAGATTCCGCTCTGGATGGCCATTTGCCTGCTTGTTGCCCTCATTGTCGCGGTGGCAATCTGGACGATACGCAGTGCCGACACCGGGCACACCGCCGATGGCCGGCAGACGATTGTCTTCTGGGGAGGCTCGGGGCTTGGCGATGACATTTACACCATCATCCGCCAGTTCGAGAATGAGAATCCGCAGTACAAGGTCGTGATGGGCACCGCCGCCGCCCGAGACCTGACCGGCGATGCGCAGCGTCTGCTTTGCGCCATCGCGGGTGAGGTTCCGCCCGATGTGATCATCTTTGACCGATTTGCCATCGGCGAATGGGCCAGCCGAAAAGCATTCACCGATCTCAAGCCCTATCTCGATGCCCAGCCAGCGAGCGATCCCAATCGCATTGATGTTTCCGAGTATTACCCATGGGCGATTTCCGAAGCCTCTTATGCGCCACCCGGCGAAAACGCGCAGGTGGGTATTTATGGCATCCCATCGGGCGCGGATATCCGCGTGCTTTACAGCAACGCCGACCAGTTGCGGCAGATCGGCAAGGTCGATCCGAAAACAGGCGAGCCCGTTCCGCCGCGCACCTGGAAGGAATTGCGCGACTACTCCCGCCAACTGACGATCAAGGACAATCGCGGCAACATCTCTCGGATGGGCTTCGCACCCAATTACGGCAATTCATGGCTTTACCTGTATGCGTGGCAGGCAGGCGGGGAATTTCTAAACTCGCGGCCGATTGATGCGCCCGATGCAAGTGGCGCGATGGTTCATCACCCACCCAATACGCTCGTCACCATGGACCAGCCGCAAGTTGCAAGAGCGCTGCGATTCATGGCGGAATGTTACGACGATGTCGGCGGCGCCAGCGCCATCGCCACCGAAACCTCGTACCGGCAGGCTCACGGCGCACTCGATCCTTTTGTTTCCGGCCGCGTCTCCATGAAAATCGACGGCGACTGGAGCCTGAAGAGCATCGCCGAATGGAAGCCC
>JBBQCK010000034.1:0-10211 GCA_038318605.1 Tepidisphaerales bacterium
CCCCTTGCGGATGGTCTGGCTGTCGGTGTCGGTGCCTTCGGGGCTGCGTCGCTGGGTCTTGGTGTCCCCACCCTCGCCCGCCCCGAGCGTAGGGCGCACCTGCATGAGCTTGCGCTTCATCATCTCGACGTCGATCGGATCGGTGGAATTCTCCGGCGCGACATATCCAAACGCGGAGCGAATGGCCGCAATCACCTCCGCATCCATCACAGCCCCGGGCGGGTTCTCCTTCCCCGGATTGGGCTTGAGCACCCAGAGAATCACGAAGAACCCCATCATCAACATGACGAGGTCGGCAAACGTGAAGATCCATTCCGGGCATTCTTCACATTCAGCGGCTTTGCATTTGCAGGTGGATTTGGGCATTGGGGTCTAACAGACGAAGGACACCACGAAGAACACCATGAAGAACACAGAGGGCACGGAGTCGAAGCCCGGATTTTGGGTCAAACCACTCGGCGAACAATGCCATCAATCATTCGTGGAACGTTAAAATTGACCAGAAAGTCCACGCGCATTCCGCTGAGTTTCAGATAGGAAATAAGCTGTGCTTCGTGAATCGGTAGCAACGCTTCGATTGACTTAAGTTCGAGTACCACACATTCCTCGACAACAATATCGAGGCGATATGACACTGCCAGTAGATGTCCTTTGTAGTTTAATGGCAGCGGCACCTCACGTTTGAATTGCAGTCCGATCAAATCGAATTCGCGACACAAACATTCGCAGTATGCGGATTCGAGCAGTCCCGGCCCGAGATGCCGATGCACCTCTATCAATGCACCGATAATTCGCTCAGTCAACTGCTGCTCTATCATCCGATCCTCATGAATTCGCAGACCTCTCTTCTTTTGGACTCCCTGTCTTCTCCGTGTGCTCCGTGAACTTCGTGGTGATTTCTCCACATGGTCAGGCCGCTTTGGCGAGCGATGCCTGTTGGTGGGAGCTTAGAAAGCTCAAGAGCTGCATTTCAACCACGCGCGGGTTGTTGCCGGCCTGGATGCTAAGGACGCCTTGGAGAACTATTTCCTTCGCGAACGCTTCCTCCTGCGAACGCAATGCGAGTTTTTCGGCGATCGGGCCGGCCAGGAGGTTTTGCAGCATGCAGCCATACAGCGTGCCCGTCAGTGCGATCGCCAGCGCGTTGCCGATGACACTGGCGTCGCCGCCCAGACTTTTGAACATCGCGACCTGCGCGATCAGTGTCGCCATCAAGCCGAAGCCCGGGCCGAATTTTGCGAGCGTGTGGAACAGGTGTTTGCCATGTTTGTGGCGCTCGACCATCGCGTCGATTTCGATGCGCAGGATTCGCTCGATGATTTCAGGGTCGGTGCCGTCGATGGTGAGCTGCAGTCCGCGGCGAAGGAATGGGTCGGGCGCTTCGCGGGCGACGGTTTCCAACGCCAGCACACCATCGCGGCGGGCTGTTTCGGCGTATTGCACCATTTCCTTAATGGTGTGCTCGATGTGGGCGTCCTTGTTGAACAGCCACTTTTTCACAAAGCCAACGACGCCGGTGATGTTGTGCAGCGGCATCGAGAGCATGGCCGCGCCAAGCGATCCGCCGACCACGAGGAAAATCTCGGCCGGCTTGAAATACGCGCCCAACTCCCCGTGGGTGGCGTGAAACATGGAATAGACGACAGCGCCCCAGGCGACGACGAAGCCGATGATGGTTGCCAGGTCCATGGCGCTTAGATCTCCAGTAGAACGGTTCGCCGCCGGAAAGCGGCGCGGGCGCATTCGACATGCCGCCATCCTCTGTTTCGGCGAATTGATCTGCGGAGGATGAGATTATCGGCCGCTCGCCGGCGATCGGCGCATGCGGCTGGGAATCAGATCCCCCAGAATGTGAATCCCGAGTGCCGCGCAGGCGGCAAGGTAGGTCCCCGCGCCGACGATCAGGAGGATGACGAGTTGTATGAGCGGCGCGTGGCGAACATGGTCGGGTGGGTAGAAGGGCAACTGTTTGCAGGCCAGGAGGGCGATTGCCATAACCCCTGTGGACAACAGCACTTTGGCGACAAACGGCACGAGTGTGTGCAAATCCAACCCGCCAAGGCGCTTGCGTATCATGAACAGCATGACAATCGCCTGAAGGGCAAAACTCGCGCAGGTTCCCGCGGCCATTCCTGCCTCGCCTAGACGCTGGCCGTTGGGCAAGCGCAGCCACAGCAGCGGAATCTCCACAGCCAGATTCACGCCCAGCGTCACGACGCTCATGACCAGCGGCGTTTTGGTGTCGTGCAGGGCGTAATAGGCGCGATTGAGAATCTGTTGCAGCGAGAAAGCCCAAATCGCCGAGCCGTAAAACAGCACCGACTGGGCCACCAGGCGCGTGTCATCGGGTGTAAATCGGCCATGCTCGAACAGCACCCGAATCGCCTGCACGCGAATGAGCACAAGCCCCACGGCAGCGGGAATGCCCTCCCACAGGGTTGCTTCGATGCCGCGGCGCAGCCCTGCCTTGAAACTGGCGCGGTCTTTATCGAGCGCGTCGGCCGACAGGGCTGGAAAGATCGCCGTCGCCAGCGCGATCGCAAATACGCCCAATGGAAACTGATAGAGATATTGCGCCCAGTTGAGGCGGGCAGCGGCGCCTTCGTGCATTGGATAGGCAATCGTCCGGCCGAAGATGCGAAAGACCTCAATGAGCCGGCCGTTTTCGTCGTAACTGCGGGCCAGCAGAAATGAAATCCCTTTGTCGAGCATTACGGACAATTGCAGCACGCCCGCGCCGATTGCGACCGGCGCCGACAATCGCAGCATCCGGCTAATCTGGGGCGTGCGGAAGTTTTCCAGCGGGCGAAATTGGAACCCCACCGCCCGAAGTGATGGCAGGAGCATCAGCACCTGCGCAACGCCGGCCACCAGCACCACGACCGAAAGCACGACAACCGCGCGCGTCTGCCCTTCGATCGTCTTCATATCGAACAGGCGCGCCCCCGCGAGCGTGCCCAGAACCAGCGCCACGTTGAGCACGATCGGGGCGGCGGCAGTCATGCCAAATCGCCGATGCACCTGCAATATTGCTCCGAGAAACGCAGTGCCGCAGACCAGCAGCACATAGGGCAGCATGATCGCGGTCAACTTCAGTGCGAGCACGCGATCGGGACGCAGGCCGGGCCAAAACAGGAAGATCTCCATTAGCACAAATTCGCCGACAATCGTCAGTGCGATGAGGATGAGAACAAGCAGGTTGACGCTGGCGGCGGCGAAACGATTGGCCCTTGGTAGGTCCTCATTTCTAAGTGCCTGTGCATAAAGTGGGATAAAGGCTGCCGACAGCGCGCCTTCGCCAAACAGCTTGCGAAAAAGGTTTGGAACGGTGAAAGCGACGGTAAAGGCGGACGAGACAAGCCCCGCGCCGAAATACTTGGCCGCCAGACTTTCGCGCAACATGCCAAGGATGCGCGAAACCAGCGTCAGAAGGCTGATCAGTTTTGCATGGCGGAGAAATGATTTCTGCGGCGGTTTGGACATCCATTTCCAGTCATCGGGCATCGTGGGTGCGATTTCGCTGCGATTTCATCGACCGCTGCCCGCCGGTGCGTTTAGATGTTTGGCCGATATCGCTGGCGAATCGATCGCGAGCAGGCGCGCTTTCAGTCGCGCTGCGGCCGCCTGTGGATCGGCGGCGCCCGCGACACATGCCGTAACAGCGATCGCCCGCAGGCCGGTTGCCAGCACCATATCGATGTTGGTTTCGTCGATGCCGGCGATGCCCACTGCAGGCAAGGGGATTTCGATCGCAACCCGCGCCGCATAGGCCGGGCCGGGAAGGATGTCGCGCGGCTTGGTGGCGCTGGGGAAAATCGGGCCGACACCGATGTAATCAGCGCCATCAAGCTGAGCCTGCCGCGCCTGTTCGATCGCGTGGGTGCTGAGGCCGACAATTCCGGCCGCTCCGACGATTTTTCGCGCCTGAATGGCCGGCATATCTTCCTGGCCGACATGCACGCCATCGGCACCGGCGGCGGCGGCGACGTCGGCCCGGTCATTAATGATGCAAAGTACGCTGTGCGCCCGGCAGAGTTCGACGAGCTTTTTCGCCCGGCAAAACAATTCGCCGGCCTCGATGGTCTTTTCCCGCAATTGCAGACAATCGGCCCCGCCAGCGATCGCCGACTCGGCCGTCGCCAGCCATCGGCCCCGGCACGCGGATTCGGTGATCAATACATACAGCCGGACATTTGCGAATCGCCCGCGCCGGCCGAGCGTTCGGCCGAGCGTTTGCTCCAGCGCATAAACGCGATATCGCATCGACTCAACACGAGCGGCGGCCGGCGGCGAATCGAGCTTGAGCACTTCCTCAATCACCCGCAGTGCTTCCGACAGCCGCTTGCCGGCCGCTATTACGACTTCATCGAGGGTATTGCGAAGCGTCTCGCGGGCGGTTTTGTTGTCCGTGCCGACATCGCCAGGTGTATCGCGCTCGAGAAGGGCCGACCGAAGCCAGGGATCGAGGCATTCAGCCAGATCATGCCGCAGGTGCTTCAGGTCGTGGCAGAGCGCATCGTGGTTCAGGGCAAATCGCGCGTAGTCTTCAAGCACGCGTAACCCCTCGCGGGCACGATTGGCATTGGCGTCGAGAATGCGCAGGGCCGGTGCGTGTGGCATGTGGGAATGTTCTGGAAATCGAACTTAAACCGAACGGGCGTTATCGGCCGATTCTAGAGCAGGCGATGCGCTACACAACCGTTACTCGCACGCATATTTCAGATATCAGGACGCCTATGCCGCGAACCAAAACCGCCGCCAACAATCGTCGGAAGCAGGACTTTCAACACGGTTTGCGCGCATTGAAGCAAAAGCGCAGGGCGAAGCTGTCGCGCAGCTCCGGTTCGATTGGAGCGATCGCACCGAGCTTGTACAATCGGGCCGGAATGCCTGAAACAAATTTAATCGTAAAGGGAGACTGTATCGAGGTTCTGAACGCCGGGCCGGCAGGATGGGTCGATCTGATCTTTGCCGATCCGCCGTTCAATATCGGCTATCTTTACGATAACTACGACGATGAAAAATCCGTTCACGAATACCTCGATTTCAGCAAAAAATGGATGCGGGCGGTCCGGCGGGCGCTGAAGCCGTCGGGATCATTTTATCTAGCCATCGGCGACGAATTCGCGGCCGATCTATGCGTGATCGCGCGTCGAACGCTCGGCTTTAACATGCGCAACTGGATCGTGTGGCACTATACCTTCGGCCAGCAGACCAAGAAGATGTTTGCCAAGAGCCACACGCATATTCTCTATTTTACCAAGACGCCCGATTTGACGCAGTTCACCTTCAACGCCGATGCGGTGCGCGTCGCCAGTGCCCGCCAGACGACTTACCAGGATTCGCGTGCGAATCCGAAGGGAAAGCTCCCGGACGACACTTGGTATCTTCGTCCGCAGGAGGCGGCCGAGGCGGGGTATTTTGAAAGCGGGCTGGACACTTGGAACGTCAGCCGCGTCTGCGGTACCTTCAAGGAGCGAGAAGGCTGGCATGGCTGTCAGATGCCGGTGGGCGTGTTGAATCGCATCATTCTCGCGTCGAGTAATCCGGGGGACATTGTGCTCTACCCATTCACCGGCAGCGGTACGACAACCGTGGCCGCGGCAATGCTCGGCCGACAGTATGTCGGCATCGACCAGAGCGACGAATATATCGCCTATGCCCGCAAGCGCCTCGAGCACGCACTTGCAACTCGTGACGCCGGCATCATCAATTCCGCCACAGCAGACTCGGGTGCGGCCGACGCCATGGGTAAAGCGACCAACGGCCACGCCGCTCAGGCATCACTGAATTTCACCAACGCCGCGGTCAATGACGACACGCGCGACAGCAAGGTGATGACGGAAACCGACGCGTTTGGCCGAGCCCGCGTCCGCCGCGGCCGACGACGGCAGAAGACGGCGTAGAGCGGGGCAGACGACGTTCTTTCGTAGACGGACGTATGCGTGACCGCACCAACTTTGCCAGGAACTCCAGGACCGTTGCCGAGCCAACCCAGCCTGCTGCCAAATAGGGCAGGTGACTGAAAAAAACCGCTTCGCGCATGGAGCTCCAAATAAATTGCTAGTAGTGGAAAAGCAGGTGCTGGTTACAGGTATTGCGCTGCCAGCATTACGTTACAGGGTTCAAAATCTCCTCCATGCCTTGGCGGCGTCGTGCTGACCTAATCGTGCCGACTAGAGGATATCAAATATGAATCGCCCGTTTCTCAGCTGCCATCGCCGCTTCCTTGATTGCCTCGGGCAGTGTTGGGTGGGCGTGGATGGATCGGGCGATGTCTTCGACGCTTGCCGCGAATTCCATCGCGATGGCGCCTTCGGTGATGATGTCGCTGGCGCGCGGGCCGACGATGTGCATGCCGAGCAAGCGATCGGTTGCTGCGTCGGCGATTACCTTTACCAGCCCGTCGGTTGAGTTCATCGCTCTTGCCCGGCCGTTGGCGAGAAACGGAAACTTTCCAACCCGCACTTCGCCCCGCGCACGGGCCTCATCCTCATTCATGCCGACGCTGGCCAGTTCCGGATTAGTGTAAACGACGTTGGGCACCGCCTTGTAATTGACATGCCCCGGCTTTCCCGCCAGTAGTTCGGCGATCGCCACGCCCTCCTCTTCCGCCTTGTGCGCCAACATCGTTCCACCGATGACGTCACCAATGGCGTAAACGCCTTTCGCCTTCGTGTGGTAGTGCGCATCCACGGAAATGAACCCACGTTTGTCGGATTCGATGCCGATTTCCTTGAGGCCCAGGTCGTCGGTGTACGGTTTTCGGCCAACTCCGACCAAAACGCGGTCGGCTTCGATTACCGATTTCTTTCCTTCGGTGGCAACCGTTACCTTCACTCCGGCCCCCTCGATTTTCGCGGTTTCGGCGGCAGTCTTCAGATGAAACTTCAGGCCCTGCTTCTCCAAGGCGCGCTGCAGCAGCGTCGTCATTTCCCTGTCAGCCTGGGGAACGATACGGTCCATGAACTCGATCACGGTCACATCGGTTCCAAGGCGCGCCCAGACCGAGCCCAGCTCGAGCCCGATTGCGCCCGCGCCGATGACGATCATTTTTTTCGGTAGTTCGCCGAATGCGATCGCATCGGTCGAGCTGACGATGTGCTTTCCGTCGAACGGAATCGAGGGAAGCTGAATTGGCGCGCTGCCCGTGGCGATGACGATGTGTTTCGCGCTGATCTCACGCGAGGCGTTGCCATCCTTCACGATGACCTTGCCATTGCCAGCCAGCCGGCCGTGGCCGCGCACATGCGTGACCTTGTTTTTCTTGAACAACCCACCGACGCCCTGCGTCAGCCCATCGACCACCTGCGATTTGCGCTTCATCATGGCCGGCAGATCCAGCCCGACGTTGCCGACGGTGATGCCGTGCTTCGCGAACGAATGCCCGGCCTCATAGAAAAGCTCCGATGAATCGAGCAAAGCCTTGGACGGAATGCACCCGACGTTCAGGCACGTTCCACCGAGATACTGGCGTTCGACGCAGGCGACCGACATCCCGAGCTGCGCCGCCCGTATCGCACAGACATATCCGCCCGGCCCGGCCCCGATCACGATCAAATCAAACGCCTTGCTGTTGTTTTCTGCCATGTGGTTTCGATCAATGATATTGCTCGCGAGAGAGAATATCCAAGCGACTGTCGCCCCGCCCGATGCCAATCTTTGCCAGATTGTGACGTTAAATACGGCCGCCCAGTCGCCTTTGAGCTTACTCGGCCAGGAACTGAAGATCGTCAAACTGGATTGCCCGCTCGGAGAATGGCGTGCCAAACACCACAGCGCGCCCGGCCGGTAACTCGCGGGCGTCTGTCGCGATCGATAAAGGCCAGTCCGCCGGCGGCGTGGCGTCGGCCGGGAATACTTTTGCCCGCACCTGAATAGCTCGTCCCGCCTGTCGCACCTCGATCACGACATGGATCCATGCGCTTGATTCCCACCCATTCCATTCGGCCGCTGCGCGCGTTTCGTCGCCGAAGCGTAGCTCCACCTTGTTCTGCACGGGCAGGAGCCACAATTTCCATCCATCCGCCCCGCCGATCGCGATGCCCATTTCGGGGCATCGTTTTCCCGTCGCCCAGGATCGGACTCGCGCCTCGGCGCGGCCGGTGGACGCCTGCGGCCCGAACGCCAGAGCCCCGATTTCAAGCGCATCGCCACTCATTTCGACAACGTGGTTTTCGCCGCCATCACTTTCTGGTCGGATGCTCCAATCGCCGCTCATGGCAGCGAGGTTCGCTGGAAGATCACCCAGGGCATTCTTTTGCAGGTTGTCGATCGGGTCACTTGCCCGTGTTGTTGCCGGCGCATGTTCACCGCTTACAAGCGTCGGCTCAAAGCTGAGTGCAGCGCCGAAGGCCGCCAACACCGCCGATATTGCGATCGCGCCTTTCATCGCGCTGCGTATTTGCGGAGGGCGTTCAGGGCGGTGCGAAAATCTTTTGGCAGGGGGCATGTCAGCTCCAATTTATCACCGCCGGGCGCTTCCACGCGCAGTATTTCGGCGTGAAGAGTCAGGCGCGCGATCAGCGGCTGTTCGGGGCGATCTGATTTTGCGCGATATCCGCGTTTAAAATCGCTGAGCATCAAACCCGGCCGCTGGCCGGCGGCGATTGGGTTATAAACCGGATCGATCGCCAGCGGCATGTCGGCGTAACGCAGGTGCACGCGTATCTGATGCGTTTTGCCAGTTTTGGGGAAGACGCGCAGCAGCCAGAGCCCGCGAAATCGTTCGAGGATTTTCCAACGCGTGACGGCGGGCCGCCCATGGCGGGTGACCATCATCCGCTCCCGGGCAGTGGGATGCGGGCCGATGGGGGCGTCGATTTCCCCCTCGTCAAACGGTGCTTCGCCGGTCGCGAGCGCGAGATATTCCTTTTCTGTCGTGTTGTTCTGAAATTGATGGGACAAATGTCGCTGCGCGTCGATGTCTTTTGCGAACAGCAGCACGCCCGAGGTGTCCTTGTCGAGACGATGTACCACCCGCAGGCGCGGATCGGCGCTGCCGGCATGCGGCAGATTGAGCAAACGTGCTAGTTGCTCGAACACGCTGTCGGTTTCGCCTCGCCCCGGTATGGTCGCCAGGCCGGCGGGTTTGGCGATCGCCGCGAGACGGCCGTCCTCGTAAAGAATATCGTCACGTTCCAGCCGCGGAATCTCATGTTCCCGATCGCGGGGATTTGCTGGTGAATTGGGTGCTTTCATCGCATCGAAAGTAGCGTCGCAAGCTTCGTCATCCGGATTCTTCAGTGCGGGCCGAACAAAACCGGTTTTTCATATTCGGCCACGAGTTCCTTCACGCGCGGCTGATTCGGGCGGATGGAAAGACTTTTGTTCCAGTAGCTCAACGAGGCCTTGCGACGCTGGTCATCCAGACTTCCGCCTCGTTTGTATTGAGCCAGGTTGACATCACCCAGACCCGCCAGCGCCAAATGGTTGTTGGAATTGCGCTGTAGCGCGGTATCGAACTCGCGGGCGGCATCTTCCAGCCGCCCGGCTCCCAAAAGCGCCCGGCCGAGTCGCTCGCGCACGAGCGAACTGTCCGCCTTTCGGGCGATTTGCTCGTAAACAGAAACGGCCTCCAGAAATTTTTTCTGCGTCAGCAGATTCGCGGCCAGATTCATCTGCGTTTCGAGGCGATTTGCATCAAGCTCGACGGATCGGCGATACGCACGTTCAGCGCCCGCGAAGTCGCGGTTGGCTTCCAGCACGACGCCAAGGTTTGCCTGCGCCTCGGCCGACTGCGGATCCGATTCGGCGGCCTTTTTCGCATAGGGCAGTGCAACATCGGCCCGGCCGAGGGCAGTTTGCACCAGTGCCATATACATATTGCTTCGCGCGTCGCGCGGGTTCAGATTCAACGACTTGTGATAGGAAACGGCGGCATCCTGCAATTCATCGAGAAGGTGGTGCATCAGCCCGACGTTGTAGTGATTTGTGTAAAGATACGGGTCGAGCTCGGCGACACGCTCATATTGCTTCAATGCGCCGCGATAGTCCTGCTTCTCACGATAAATGTTCCCGAGCACAAATCTTGCCATGATGAGGTTCGGATTTTCGCCGAGAGCATCCTGGAGTTTCAGAAGCGCTTTTTCGCGATCGCCGCCGTTGTAGGCCATCATCGCCTGCGCGTAGTCGGCGTCGGCCGGGCTGGCGGGCGAAATGACGGCTTTCCGGGGCGGTGTCTTTGTGCTTTCGCACCCCGACATCAGCGC